>NZ_DATCTU010000112.1 GCF_036567765.1 Pseudobacteroides sp. | reverse complement strand
ATGCCCTTTTTTATTTGCTCTGTCGTAACAATATACTTTTTTCAAAGTTCAATAAGGTTTTTTACCTTGTTTTTTATGAATCAAACCTGAATTTTTGTTTTCAAGCCAATTACCAGTTACTTTTCGAAACTATACTTGTCTGTCTGCCTGATAATCTTTTATTAAATCTTTAGTTAACAACAATTAACCTCAATAAATTTCTTTTCTACTCCAAAGCCTAGCTCTAACGATTCGCCACAGGACATGGCGGCCATTGCGTATGGTTTTAGAGGACGTCCCATATATGTAGTGATTACACCAATACAAAAACTCTTACTGCATTACCGTAAAAATTTCGTATATGTAGCTAGCTATATTTTAACTCCTTTTGTCTAAATATACTATCAAATAACCGAGCTATATATACAATATTTTATCAGATTGTGTATATAAGTCCATTTATTTTACTAGATATAAAAAAAGCACCCGATAATTAATAATTATCAGGTACTTTCCTGCCATTAGTTATTTTATTTCTTCAAATCAAGGCTTTTAGCAATTATTGTGAATGCTTCTGCTCTAGTTACCTTGCCGTTAGGTACAAACGTGTTATTATTATAACCGTTTATGAGTTTTAATTCATAAGCTGTTGTAATATAACCCAATGCCCATTTAGGAATACTCTTTGAATCACTAAATCCAAGTTTGGTTGTTGATTCCTTATACCCTAATGATCTAACTATCATCGCTGAAATTTCTGCTCTTGTCAGAATATTTGAAGACCTGAATGTTTTATCATTATAGCCTTCAATTATTCCAGCCTTATATGCAGCATATACATAAGGTTTTGCCCAAGCCGGTATTTTATCATCATCCTTGAACTTAACTTCAGGATTATTTACAGTCTTAAGCCCTTTCATTTTTACAAAAATCACTGCTATTTCAGCTCTTGTTAATACTGCATTTGGCTTGATTGTTCCATCCTTGTAACCTTCTACAAAACCTTTTTCTATTAACTTGATGATGTACTGCTCTGCCCAATGACCACTTATATCCGATGCCGACGGACGCTTACTTGTAGGTTCAACCACTACAGGTGTCGGTGTAGGCTTTGAAGTTGGCGTCTGTATTTTTATTGCAGTTGGCGTCACAGTTGGCACCGCAGTTGCTGTTACTGTTGGTATTGCTGTTGGTGTAATAACACCCCCTGGAACATTCGATGCAGGTATTGTTGTGCTTGAAGGTGTAGGTGAAGGTGCCTTTGTAGGAGTCTGTGATCCCATACCTGTTGGTGTACCTGCTGGTGTACCTGTCGGTGTTGATGATGCACCAGATGTTGGTGTTGCTGTTATTGTCGGTGAAGCAGATGCATCCGATGTTGCTGTTGGTGTTGTTGTTGCTGCACCTGTCGGTGTTGATGATGCATCAGGTGTTGGTGTTGCTGTTACTGTTGGTGAAGCAGATGCATCAGCTGTTGCTGTTGGTGTTGTTGTTGCATCAGGTGTTGGTGTTGCTGTTATTGTCGGTGAAACAGATGCATCAGGTGTTGCTGTTGGTGTAACCGTTATTGTTGGTGCAATTGTTGGTGTATTTGTTGATACTGGTGTTGCTGTTGGTGCAGTTGTTGGCGTATTTGTTGGTACCAGTGTTGCTGTTGGTGCAATTGTTGGTGTATTTGTTGGTATTGGTGTTGCTGTTGGTGCAATTGTTGGTGTATTTGTCGGTATTGGTGTTGCTGTTGCTGTATTTGTTGGTGTATTTGTTGGTACTGGTGTTGCTGTTGCTGTGTTTGTTGGTGTATTTGTCGGTACTGGTGTATTTGTTGGCGTGTTTGTCGGTGTGTTTGTCGGTGTGTTTGTTGGTGTTTCTGTTGGTGTGTTTGTTGGTGTGTTTGTTGGTACTGGCGTATTTGTTGGCGTATTTGTTGGTGTGTTTGTCGGTGTGTTTGTTGGTGTGTTTGTTGGTGTTTCTGTTGGCGTATTTGTTGGTGTGTTTGTCGGTGTGTTTGTTGGCGTATTTGTCGGTGTGTTTGTTGGTGTGTTTGTTGGTGTTTCTGTTGGCGTATTTGTTGGTGTATTTGTTGGTGTATTTGTTGGTGTGCTTGTAGGAAGCTCCGAAGGCTCAGGAGTTGCATTACCTATTGCTGCATAGCCATCTGCAAAAGAAACTTTAATTTCAACTCTAGTATTTCCTACCTTACCAGAAAATGCTCCTACTGCTTGAACCTTTATGTTAGAAATAGCATCATTTGAATCTTGTCTAATCTTTAACTTAATATTTGCAAAAACACCTGAACTTGCTATAGGCATAATTCCTTGAGTCGCATCATTAAACAAGAAGTTAATATATTTAGGACCGTCTTTTACCCTTTCAGCATAATTAGCAGAATAATTTGCTACTGCTAATGTAACAATCGGACCTGCCTCTGTACCAATAAAATCTAATACTTGATCATCAAATTTAACAGAAAAGTCGCAGTTATTTATACCCGATGATGGTACATTTTGAAAACTAACAGGTACTGTTATAGTTTCTCCAGCATTGCCTCTAGCATTTCCTATAACTATTTTGAATCCATCTGTTGAAGTTTCAGCTAAGGCAACAATTGAGGTGTTACCTAAGAGCATGAAAATCAAGCAAAAAACAAGAAACTTACTCATTTTACTTCTTAAATTCATTCGATTTACCCCCTAAATTCTCTTTACTTAATATTTATTAATAAAAACCACAGCAAAATAAAGCAAATCACCATTGACTTTGCGTTGGTTTTTTAAGACATAAAGTTATCTCGGAAAATCAAAATTGCTTGCGATTTTGCTACCTTGATTCTGTCGTGAGAGATTGTGGCGTAGAATGCACCATAACTTCCCATACTTCAAGAAAACATACAAATACAAGATTCCTTATATTTAGGCTATGTAAGACGCATTTCCGAAAGTAACATCTACAAATCCACTGTTAATCATTAACAGTAGAATAAATTGTATTGCTTAAATATGTCAGTTATATTGTAACATAAACCAATAAATTATTACAATAAATTTGTCCATCCAGTAACACAATACTAGAACATTTTAATTTGAGAAAACCGTAATTGTAGCAACACCGGCCTGTCCACCAACAGCTATGTTCCGGTTGCCTACAGTAAACTCTCTTTTAGGTAAAATTGTAGCAGCATCGCTATACTGTTTAACATAATCCATCAGAGACTTTATGTCACTGCTTGAAAACTTGCTTAATAATATGCTTTCAGTTTCTTTAATCTGAGTGCTCAGATCTTTTTTTAGATCAATACTGATTATTATTTCAGCTATCTCAAAATCTGTTCTAACAATGACTTCAGACTTATCGGGTATCTTATATCCCTTTACCTCAGTATAAGAAGTACTTGTGCTTGGACTTGTGCTGGTACTATCAGCTCCATTGGCTTTTTTGAACTCTTCAGGATTTTCCCTGTACTCTAAAGCACGCATTACCATTTCGCTAACCTCTGCTCTTGTTGCGGTTTGCATAGGCTTGAAAGTTCTCGCACCTTCTTTACCATATCCTCTGATGAGATACTCGTTAAATGCTGCATCTATCCATTTGGAATCAATGTTCTTAGCGTCACTAAAGACTGAAGTACCAGATGTTGACGGCTTAACATCCAAAAGCTTGCATATCATTTTTGCCATATCTTTTCTTTTCATGCCGCTTTTATAGTTATAGTTGTCACTGTTCTCAATTACTCCTAATTCCTTAGCTTTTGCCACATAATTGGCATACCACTCTCCTAAAGCAATATCTTCCTGATAACCTGCTGCAGCCAGTAATAGTTTTGTAAATTCAGCTACAGTAATTTGGCCTTGAGGTCTGAATGTTCCATCTTTGTAGCCATCAATCCCCTTCATTCCCACCAATTTTGACAAACTTTTTACATACCAGTGTGTGGACTTGACATCTTTAAACTTTTTGGTCGTATAAGTAACCAGTCTGTCAAGCTTTGCTTTCACTACTTCAATTGTCGGTGCCTGTCCATTCAAAATCGTGTCTAAAGAATCACCGACAGCGAAGACATTTAGAACACTGCTCATAAGTATGCACAGTGAAATAAAAATTGGTAACACCTTTCTCATTTTTTTAACCACTCCCTTTTTAAAATTTAGTATAGTTTTTATAAAGCATTAAGATTGATGGCATAAATTAACCTTCAATAGGATACCATAATAAATAATAAATGTAAATTTTTTATTTATTTTAAATTTTTTAAATTATCCTTAGAATTAAAAAACAAGTTATTTATACTAGGCATAAAGGAACTTCCTTTATGCAAATTGATAAATAACTTTACAAAATGAATACCACAAACTTATCGTAATCACTATATATATTATACAATATTTTTTTACTTTTGGTCATTATTCGATGGATTGGGAGAAGAATTTTCCGTAGTTGGAGATGAAGTAGCTGCACCTGCCGATACAACAGACTTTGGTTCTTCCTTAGGTGCAATATCCTCTTTTTTCAGCTCATAGTCTTCATCTTTAGTAAAAGGTTTTCCCCCATCATAACTAATAACTCCATCCTTAAGCTTTCCATTTAAAACGGTTCCTAAATCATCTCCGTTCATTTTCTGATTATCGAAGACAATATCTTCTCCATTAAGCGTATATTTACCTGTAAAAACCAAATCTGTATTAGTACCTTCACTAATAGTTGTAACAAATGATCCATCCGCTTTTAAAAGTATGGATGAATTATAGTTCGTATACATGCCTACGTGGGAAGGAACACTACTATTACTATTGCTTTTACTTTTATTATTGCTTTTTTCACTGCAGGAAACAAAAAGAAACATAATACATAACAAAGAAATTACCGGTAACAAAATCTTTCTAGCCACAATACCCCACCTTTTCATCTAATTAAATTAATATCTTTCTCTTCTCTAGTTTACCAGTAATTAATCGTCATGTCCATAACGTTATTCCGCTCAAAAAATAGAATTAAAAATAAACAATTCTATCACAACTGATAAAGTTCCACCTAAAACAGCAAATGAAAACCTGAAAAGTCCATTTTTATTATTATTGTAATCCTGATATTTATCTATTTTCATTAACAAAAGTGTTGTCTTTAAATAGTCAAAGAGATGTTTAAACCTTTGTTTGGTATTTTTTCTATACAATAAAATGATGATTGAAATAAATCCTCCAAAAATAAATGAATAAGCAATACACAAGACACTAAATTTCCAACCCATGAGAGCACCTATAGCACAAAAAAGCTTTATATCTCCAGCTCCTAACATACGTAATGCAAAAAAAATAAAAAGAACAATTAAGGGTATTATAGCTCCCGAAATTGAATCTTTAAATCCTTCAGCACCCCTCAAACAGGTATTTACAACAAACCCCAATGATACTGCCGGATAAGTTATAAGGTTTTTTATTTTGAATGACTTTATATCATTGAAAACAGCTAGGAGTAATAGAATAAAAAGTGCTGTAAATTTTATTGCCATTTATTTTTTCATCCCCTTTTGCTATTTGCGATAGACAAATGTAATTGATTTAACTCTTCCAACATTAAAAGTATTATCTTCTCAAAAAAAACTTTAAAAGGCCGTACAACTTGGGATACACCAGTATTAGTGAAATGTTATCCCTTTCTCCTGCCATTTTTACAAATGAAATAAGGTCTTTGGCAATATCATCGCTGTATCCCGGCTTTTGTCTTAACACCATTGCACCTTTTAAAAAATGAAAGTCATTCAATTTATCATAAAAACCATCACTACCAATTATAAATACATCCCCATCCCTAAAAGCATCCTTACTTGTAAAAGTATTTAGCTCCCTAAAAATGCCTATGCACTGGGTCAAAACATTCCTTTTGGGATGATTCCTAGCCTCATCACATGTCAGATTTCCCGCCGAAACCTGGGATGAAACCCATGTATGGTCCAGCGTCAACTGCTGTACCCTTTTGTTTATCCTATAAATTCTGCTGTCACCGATGTGCTTTATCACAAACTCGGAGTTATATATAAATAGCACTGTTAGGGTAGTACCTACATTCTCTGCTACTTTGGAAGAATAGCATAGTATGTCATTATTGACCCTGCAAAAAAGTTTGTGTAAAGAACCATCCAAACTATCAGGGAGCTTTCTGCCGCACTTGTCAAGTATATGAGGCAACTCTTCTTCCCACCACAAATCAAGAGCATCACAAGCCATTTTGCTTGCTACTTCGCCATAGGCATGTCCCCCCATTCCATCTGCTACTGCAAACAAACCATATGAAGCATCCTTATTTTTTCCAGTTCTTATTATTATGCTGTCCTGATTTACCTCTTTAACAGTTCCCTTATCGGTGGCAGCCGAAAAAAACAACTCCGGTCTTGACATAAGTAGTACTCCTATATAATATTTTTTATTTATACACAACTATACAGCACAAAATTCAAATTCCATGTTTGCAATTCTTATAACATCGTGATTTTTAATCTCAAATTCAAAATTGCTCTTTATTCTTTCAGAATTTACATATGTACCATTGCTGGAATTTAAATCCTTAATGTAATAACGCCCCTCCTTTTTTATTATTTCAGTGTGAACCTTACTGATGCTTGAGTTGTTTATTTCACAATCCACTTGGGATTTGAGTCTTCCTATAAGAAAACTGTCTTTATTTATTATTATCTTAATATTTTTTCCTTCATTTTTACCAATGAGATAAGGTAAACTTGGGCTTTCTTTAAGTAAAACGGTATCATCCTTACAATTATCACATAGTATTTCGGTACCAGGTTCGTTTATAGGGCTCCTCACACCCCCTTCAGGCCCTTTCAGGACATCAGGCTTTGCATCTGCCACCTTTTCCTTGCACCTATCATCAACGGATCTGCTTTCATTTTTATGTACAGGTATCATTTTATCCTTATCCAACAATTTTCTCATGATCAGAAAGTCAATGGCACCCACTACTATTCCAACACCCAGCACAAGACTGAAATCCTGTTTCACGCTTTTTAAAACGCCAATGACAGAAATTATGAGAACTAGTATACCTGCAGCTTGAAGCCCTATTGCTGCATATATTGAGTTCTTTGAGTATGCAAGTATTGTACCTGAACTACCCGTGCTTGAATTGTCCCTCATCGGAACAAATGTATTGTTTGATTTTCGAGGTATATTTATTACTGATTTCTGCTCTCTTACCTCTGCCTTTGGGGTTTTTAACTCTATTAAATTGTCCCTGCCCTTGCCCAAATCATTTTTTCCTGTATCAATGACATTATTTTGATTGTTCCTAAGCATGGTTTCCTGTATATAGTTTTTATTGGGATCATCCTTCGCATCATTCTTGTATCTGAATCCGCTTAAAATACGTATAAATTCCTGCATACTAAAGATATCTTCCCTTAATTGAACCCTAATTTTTTGGATAAATCCCAGATCCTCATTTTCATCAATCCTCACAACATCATCAATCAATTTCTTCACAAAATCAATAAATACATCCTTGAAGCTTACCTGAAAGCTAACAGGTATATAAATAAGTGATGCATCAAGATTTGCCGGATTTACATAAATCAAATCTCCGTCAATTGCAAAATTTTTATCATAAGCATAGTAATTTTTGCATTCGGATATGGTTTTGGAAATTGATATGAGAAGATCTAAAAACTCATTCTTTTTAAGGCTTTGTCTTTTAAGTAATTGATTTAAAGTGATTTTTGATGTTATATTGTAAAAAATCATATACTCGTTGTTTTTGACCCTTATCGATAACGGTATAATGTCTGCATTAGGGTTTTGTTCTATCATTTCAACCTGAAGCTTTTGCAGCTTATCCTCTTCCACATTTCTAAGAACCAGATAGCTTGCTGAAGAATCACTCTCAAATTCAAACCTGAAAAGATCTTTTATATAACTCATATACGACCCACCTTTTTTTATAATTCCTCCGGCAGCAGCATGTATCCCTTAAAATAAAGAAACAAGAAAACCTGCCAGTATGAAAGGGCTGAAGGGTACCAACGTCTTTTTGCCCAAACGCCTTAAGATCATAAGTATTATGCCTGTTAGAAATGTAAACAGAAATGCAATTACTATGGTGGTAAATAAATCCCCAGGTTCCAAAAAAAGTGCAGAACATATTATAAGTTTTACATCCCCTGCACCAATTCCGCCTTTTGAGGTTTTATAGATAATTCCGAAAATGCCTGCAGCGGATAAAACTGTTATGAGTATTCCAATGCATGTGTTTGTGTCATGTATAAACAGGTTAATAATTACCCCTATTATTATAAACCCGACAATAAGTTTATTGGGTATCTGCTGGCTGTTAAAGTCCTCCATTGCGGCGGCAAGCATCAACGCTGAAAACAAAGAAAATTTTAGGATTTCGTTGAAATCCGATGCCTTAAAATAGATGAATAGGTACATGGATACCATGAAAAATTGAATGAGATAGAAGCTCGCATCCTTTACGAACATGCCTTTGTAATCTTCCGCAATGTTACCTGTGAGTATCTTTCTGTTAGTATATATATTTACAAGATTTCCTGCAATTAAACCTGAAAGTATCATCACTATGTAACTCATAAAGTCCTCCCTAGGATTCCTTCGCTCTCTTTTCAATATATTCTTCAATGGTTAGTTTGACCCCACTGTTCTCTGAATTGAGTTGTGCTTCCAAGCGTGTTATCTCAGCAGTTTTTGTTCCCTTTGGTATTATAATTCTAAGGTTCCTGCTCTTTATGTCAAAATCAGTTTCGCTGCCGTTATGGTTTATCCTTACCTTGCCGTTATAACCTTGAACCAGCTTTATTTCAGATTTGATCTCCTTTTTAAGATTATTAATATCTTTGTATGAAGATAGAGTTATATCAATGCTTCTTATATCGGTTGCAGTGCCTGTGAAAGCATCGAATACATCCACCGCCCCGCCGGTTCTGCTAAGCACATTTGCACCGAACCTTCTTAAGATCTCATTTCCCCTGTCAAATGGGCTTAAGTCCCAAATGTTATCTTCTTTATCTATATTTCCCTGACTGTTATTTTCTATTTGTTCCAGCCTTTTTGAGTGTTTGCCGTCTCCATCCAACCATCCCACAATGAGTGCTTTTTGTTCAATTCTTAGCTCCGGAATTATAGGAAGCGGGGTTATGGGCCTTATTGTGTAGCTTACGACTAGTTTTATTGTTTTTTTGTCACTAAAAATAGATGTCCCTGAAAAGTCCAGCCCTTCATAACCGCCCATTATGTTAAGCCTTTTTAACGCCTGGTCTTCATCATATTTGTCAGTTGCTATATGCTTTCTCATCATGATTCTCACTATCAGCTCCGACAATTCCTCCCTGCCGCTTTCCAAAAGGCCGTGGGCAACCAGTGAAGCTAGGCTTGCAACCTCCTTTTTCACTCCCCCCTTCCATCCTTTAGGATGCCCCTTGATCTCATTGTAAATGGATTTTAGTTTTTCTATATCAGCCTTTCCACTGCTGTACACCCCTTTTATTTCGTCAAGATTCATGTCTTCGCTGCCCTTTTGCATGCTTCCTAGCTTACCGATCTTGTCATTAACGGAATTTACAGTCTCTAAAACAGTATCAATACGAGATACGGCGGAAGCTTCATTTTTAGTAAGGAGATCATGTGTACCGTCATTTAATGCCTGGAGCTTACTCACAGAATAGAGATAGCTGTATGATGAAATTTCTTTTGCAGACTCATCCAAGGCATGTTGAACCAGCGAATGGACATATGCAATTCTAATAAAATACGCAATTGTAAGAATAACAACTATTACAACAGGCAGTGCAAAAGCAGCTTCAATTGTAAGAGATCCCTTTTTACATTTAAGCTTCATCACAAAATACCTCTCAATATCCTTTATAGACCACATGAGATATCTTATACCTGTCTTTATAAGTTCTTGGCATAAACGCTGAAGTCATAAACAGGTATTTAACTGAAAAGACCGCTTCAACCCTTAAAAATGTGTTATAATCCGATAATCTGAATTCTTTTCCTGTCTCCTTTTCCATGTTCAACTGAACAAGATCCTGAATTCTCTTCAATTTTTTATCGGGGCTTACAAATAGGAGAAATAACCTTAAATAGCCTGTGTATCCCATCTTTAGGAGGTTACCTCTGATATTGACCTTTGCTGTGTAATCCTCAATGGAAAATGTCTTTTCTTTAAGGGATGAGCCTTTGGACTTACCTCCTAGATTATCTATAAATGAACCTAATTTTTCCTTTATCTTGTCTTTTCCTGAATTTTTTATACTATTAATTTTTTTTGATACTATTTCATCTATCTTATCCGAGAGATTATCGCCAGCAGCTTTAAATTTCTCAAGAAGTGTATTATTGATTCCGTCTAAAACCCTCTTTTTTAGGTTCGTCTTTGCGTTGGCTATTGCAGTCTTTATTTTCCCTATGGTTTGCTCTTGAGCCTCATCCAGCTTTTCCTTTAATTCTTTTTCCTTCTTCCCTAAAAAGTCTATCCCAATACCTTTTAATTCCTCAAAATATCTCTTTTCCTGCACTCTAAGGCCATCGATAAGTTCTCTGTAACCACACTTATTCAGCTCCCTTTCAGCCTCCGGAAAATATTTTTTTACTGAATCGTATATGGACTTATTAACATGCTCCATCAAGCCGTCAACAGCATCTTCATATTTTTCTGAAGCCTTATTGTTTAACGCTTCTAAAGAATCCTTCAACTCATCAAACTTAGCTTCTGTCTTTCCTATTTCCGTGTATATTGCATTTTCAAATGGCCTGAAGGCCGAATCCAGAACCTCCTCCACCTTTTGCTCGATTGAATTGCTTATGGATTCCGTCATTCCCCTCGTGACCTTTGAGACCTGGTCTGTTATTCCCTTTTCTATGGACTCTGCCACCTTATCGGATGTATAGTCTATAGCTTCATTAGCTTTATTTTTCACAAACTTTTTTGTTTCTTCAACCACCTTGTTTTTAAAGGCTCCTGCCATTTTATTTGTCAGTGCCCTAGCCGCTTCTTTGGCTCCTCCCTCAATGCTTAAAACCCAATCGGTGTTCAGCTTGAATATTGGCATATCATGCCCCTGAAGTATCATACTTACATCAATCATTGACTCTGCAAAGGACCAGGCAAGAAGTATTAGTGTCTGCACCAGAGGTACTCCAAATACCGTCCATCCTGCGATGGCTGCGGCAATTTCCAGCGCCATTGTTACCTTTTTGGGATCTGTATAAATGGAAACGGTATTTAAGGCCCACCTTACCAAAAGTATCTGCCCCTTTATCCAAAGGAGGTTCTGCTCTTGGGATCTGCTGCCATTGAGTATGTATTCCAATTCTGCCCTCTCAAAGAAAGTATCTTTCCTGGTAGACATTTTATAACCTGTTAAATCATATTGTATATCGCCATTTAAATCCAACTTTTCTGTAACAGCATTTTTAAACATGCCAAGGGAATATTCACCTACATAAAGTTCATCTCTTAAGTTCTTTAGACCTGAAGAAATAATTCCTGTAAGTCCCTTCAAAACCGATAGAGCTTCCTTGGATTTATTTACATTATTGTCTTTAAAATCAAGGTTCTTTTCAAAGCTGCTTATACCTTTATAATCAGGATTGAACAGATTACTTCCTGAGTTGGACTTGCCTCGGTCCTGTACCTTCTTTATATCTGTGCTTATTAAATCTTTTAATTCCTTTAAACTGTCCTTTATTTCCCCTTGGGAAGGAAGACCCTTTTCAGGGAACATATCCTTGGTTTTTTCATCCCCTTTTTTAATCTCCTCAATAAGCTTGTTGCCGTCTTTCTCAACATCCTCCCTCATTGCCTTTATAGCTGTCCTTGGATCATCTGCACTGCCTTCAGATTCCTCCGTCTTCTTAACATAATAGTTAACCCTTGGTATATCTTTCAGAAGCTTCCCTACTTTTTCATAAGAAAGTCCGCTTCTAACCTTGGATTCCAGATCTTCTGGAAGGCTGCTTACTACATCAAAAACGATACTATCAGGATGAATATCGGCAACAATTCTTTTTATTTCGGTATATGTACTGCGGCATTTCTCTATCTCCAGATTCCTATCATCAAGAACCTTTGTATCTAAAACCTGTTTTTTACTCTTCAAATCAGTCCTAATTGCTTCCCCAAAAGAGCTGGAATCCTCCTTAATAGCTACGCTCAGCTCATTTGCCATATTGACAACCTCTTTTGACTTTTCTTTAATATCGTCTATTGCATTTAGGGCATCATTAAAGGCCTTATTTCCAATGAGTTCAGTGTCTATGTACCTTATTAAGTCGTCTTTTATTTTGGATGCATCCCTCTTTAGTTGGGGAATTGTGAGATTTTCAAACTTCTCTATTTCTTTTGACAGACTTTCCACCGATTTGGCGTAAGCCTTTAGATTTTCCTCATGTTTTTTTACCGCTTTGGGATCGTCTGAACTATTTACCGGAGGAGTCATGCTTTCCAACTGTTTTTTCTTCTCCCAGAGAAGCTTTTGGGCTTTAATTCTATCAGACACGCTTTGAGTAAGGCTGTCCAGCTTTTTATCAATACTGCTGCTCTTGGCAAGAGAATTTATTTCCAGTGCCTTATCAGACAGTGTTTCAGTTCCCTCTCCTGCTTTATATAATTTTTCATCGATGTCCAGCTTTTTCTCAAGCATCCTTGTTTGTTCTCCAAGGTCCTTAAATGCCAAAAGCTTATCTAAAAACTGGTCTGCAATCTCTTTAGGGGCTCTGTATTTCATAAACTCCAGAATCTGCCTTTTAAATACTTCTCCCTCCGAAAGGTTATACAAAGGATTTACTTTAATTTCTTCAGCCTTGAAATCAAAAAAGTTCAACGGCTTGCTTTTGTCTTTTTCAAACAAACCCTTAACCTCAGAATAATATTTTTCAAAACCCTCTTTTTTCTCATTCACAACAGTGTAAAGGAGCCTCTCATCAAGATTTTTGCTTATTGCCTCCCTTATAGTAGCAGGATCATTATCTGCCATTGCAAATAATCCATATAGCTCTTTTAAGACATTATTATAATAAGTGAGCTGCGACATAGCAGCACAATCAATTGCAGTCTTGGTTTCGGCTTCAGCAACCCTCATTCTGCTGCCATCCACCAGGCTGCCTGATAAAGCCACAAGTGCCAGAAGCACAAAACATAAAAATATGGATATTGCCCCTTGAGTCTTTTTTAAAAAGTCCATAGGCCCTCACCTTATTCCAAAAAGCTTTTTAATTTGCCGGAAAGCTTGTCAAAAGTACCTGTAACTTTTTCCATGGCACCTTCAAGCTTTCCTCCTGTTTTCTGATCAATCTCTCTAACACTATCCATGACAAAATCCGTATTCCTTACAAACTCAACAGGATCGTCAACTACCGACTCCGAGCTTGCAGATATTTTAAACTTCACATCAATTCCAAATGCCCTAAACATATTGGAAATCGGAAGGCTATATTCCTCTTCAATACTCACTTTAAGCTTTTTGTAAATCACATAGTCTTCCAAATCGCATTTGACACTCATTCTGCTGTCGGTATATTTTAGTGTCAAAGTTTCCTTGCCCTTATCAGACCTATCCTTGGTAAAGAATGAATTCTTGGATATACTTTTTAAAACAAATGCATTAACTTTATCATACTTCTTCTGTTTATCACCCTTTGTAAAAAATTCTCCCACTCTCCAGTAGAGTGATGTACCGGCCAAATTCCTTTTATCTATAAACTCCATATACATGTCCTTTGACGGATTTGCCCAGGTGGCTGCACCCCGCTCCGATGCTGTATTAGCCAATGCTTTTATGTAAGACTGCTCGTACAGCATAAAACATATATAAACAAGTACAATAAGGCTGACAATTACAGCAGGAATTATCAGCGACGCTTCCACCGTCATACTCCCTTTATTGGGTCTAAAAAGCAGCCTTCGAAATAAAAACAACTTTACATCAATCCTTTGATAATGTATTTGCTTGCAATTTTCAGCTTTGATTGCTGTGGCGAGTTCTCTGGACATTGAAAAAAATAACTTCCGCTATAAATTTTGCTTACGTGTTCACTTAACAGGTGAACACCCGCTCAAAAGCGGAAGCAATTTTCATCAATGCCTTAAGCGGAGCTATGGTGTGGCTTTAATATTATAACTTGGTATTTCCGACCCTGATGGCTTGTTCAACGGTTCTTCACTGCCCTCAAAGAGTTTTCCTAATATTTGTTTAAGGAAACTGAATATGACTTCTCTGAAAATTATGGCGAGCCCAACCAAAACCGCTATTATAATAACTATTTCAACTGTTCCTAATCCGTCTTCTTCCTTTAAAAAGCTCTTAATAAGGGATCTCATATTTGCTTCACCTCCCTTCAAAACTTTGTTTTTACACACTACCTATAAGTCCTGCTATTGCCGGCGTAACGACGACAAGAACAACAGCAAAGAACATAAGCATCATTGGAAACAATGCCTTTGACGATGCCTCTTCACCCAGTCTTTTGGCAGCATGCTTCCTAAGCTCCCAGCATTCCTTTGACTGGTACTTCAATATATCAACCAGCTCCGAGTTTCCCTTTTTCAAATTTTGTGTAATAACAGCTACAAACTTAGTTACCTCAGGCAACCTGCACCTTTTGGCAAATTCCTCGTAGGCACCGATTTCCGATTTACCGTTTGAGATTTCCAGCATAACATTTCTAAGCTCCGAATAAAGGGGTGTGCTCTTTTTTGTATCTGTCACAATCCTTGTCCATGCACCTGAAACCGTCATACCTGCATTGATTAATAGTGTAAGGGTATTTAAAAAATCCGGAAAATCAATTTGCATGGAAAGTCTTCTTTTACTTACCTTGTTTTCAAGATCCTTGTCTAAGGCATATGCAACAACAGCCATAACAAGCAGCGAAAAAATTATAAGCTCCATATCCGTTTTGCCCATCGCTCCATTAATAAAAAGTAGAAACATAAGAAGCATGAGCTCAAAAGTTATCTTGTTTGCCCAGTGCACCCTTAGATAGTAGTGGGCATAAACACCTCCGTTAAGCTCCGCTGTTTTGTTTAAAAGGTTCCTGTCATACTTTGATGCGTACCTGTAATTGATTTTATCCATAACCCAAAAGCCTATGGGCATAATTTTTTTAATCTTAAACTCCTTTTCGTCCAAAGGTTCTATAAATTCATCATACTTGTTTCTTGACACCATATAAAGAAAAGCAAATAGAATAAGAGATGCTATAAAAATAATAATCATCCTTATGCCCCCTATATTTTTATATCCATAATTTTTTTTGAAATGAGATATCCGGATATTATAAAAACTATGGCCACAGTCATTACAACTCTTCCTAGCAGGGTTGTGAAAACAGGCCTCATATAATCTTTCTGTGTAGCTGATAGAAACAGTATCAAACCAATAGGCATTACTGATAATATTTTTTGTTCAAACTTTTTCTGTGCTAGTATTGTTGCAATTTCCTGCTTTACTTCAATCTTGTCGTTTATAACATTTGAGGTATTCCTTATTATTTCAATAACATTACCTCCTCTTTTATTGCATGTCTGAAGTATTGAAGCAAAACTCCTCACATCCTCAAGCCCTGATCTGTCGGCAAAATCCATCAATACATTTTCAATCTGCTCATTCATGTCAATCTTTCTTTGCATATACCGAATTTCTTTAATTATCAGAGTGTCCTCATGTGGGTATATTATGGAGAGCTCCTTTACCGACTCCTTGAATGCAGTTTCAAGTGCCTTGCCTGAAGCAAGGGAAGATGAAATTGAATAAAGCATATCTTTAAACTGGAGATTCAATTCGTTCTGACGTTTATCAATAATCTCTCTATTCCTGATCCTCGGGTATAGCAGGGAAAATGGAGTTATCAACAATGAAACCAAAATATTATGATAAAATATAAAACCTAGTCCAAACAAGAAAACAGCAGCCAATAAAATATAGAAGAGCCTTTCTCTTTTTGACATGTTATAAACACTGTAATCTATTGGACCATCTGGTTTTTCATTTAAATTTTCAATATACATAATACCTCCGTTTTGGTATTAAAAGCGATTAGCCTGCAAACTTTGAAACTGCATAAATATCATAAAACCATATTAAACCTCATCGTTTATACCTGCCGCTTTGAACTTTTGCTTATGTATCATGCTGTTGGCTGTTCTTTTAAGATGTCCGCAAATCCTATTGTTTTTCATCTCTCCTTCTTCCTCAAAAACATAAATTGGGTTTAATATTATTTCACCATCCTTATAACCGGCTACTTCAGAGATTTCCATTGTTCTCCTTGTCTTATCCCTGAGCCTGGACAGGTGAACTATTATATCAATTGCTGACGCGATCTGTTTTCTTATTGCTTCAAGTGGTATCTCTGCTCCGGTCAGCACCATGGTTTCAAGCCTTGACAGCATATCAACCGCAGAGTTGGCATGTCCTGTTGAAAGGGAGCCGTCATGGCCCGTATTCATAGCCTGCAGCATGTCCAAAGCTTCAGCTCCCCTGACCTCTCCAACTATTATCCTTTCAGGCCGCATCCTTAAGGAAGTTTTAATAAGATCCCTGATGGTTATGGCACCTTTGCCTTCAGTATTGGCATTCCTGGTTTCCATCCGGACTATGTTTTCAACACCTTTTATTTGAAGCTCTGCAGAATCTTCTATTGTTATAATTCTTTCATCTTTGGGAATAAAATTGGATAATGCATTGAGAAATGTGGTTTTACCTGATCCTGTACCGCCGCTTATAAATATATTATATTTGGCCTTTACCATACGTTCTAGAAGCTCCGCAGTTTCATCAGTCAAGGAACCCAAGTCTATAAGCTGCCGGGCAGTGATAGGTTTTTCCGGAAATTTACGGATTGTAATAATGGGGCCATTGAGTGCAATGGGAGATAAAACAACATTTATACGAGACCCGTCGTGAAGTCTTGCATCGACGATAGGTACAGCCTCATTAACTGTTCTGTCAACTGCCGAAACAATATTTCTTATTATATTCTCCAGCTTTTCGCTGTTTTCAAACCTGGTTTCAAGTTTTGAAACCTTTCCGCTGCGTTCTATAAATATATTATCGGGACCATTAACCATTATCTCTGTGATTGACTTGTCATCTATGAGGGGTTGAAGTACGTCAAGCCTTCTTATTGAATTGAATATATTTTGTACTATTTCTCTTTTTTCCATGGGTGATATATATACATCAGTTTCCTTTTGCAGCACTATCTCTTCTATCTTTTCTTCAATCTCTTCATCGCTTAGTTCTGTGTTCAGCGAGTTAAGTTTTAACCTTGCCAACTCCTTCAGCTCTGCTGTAAGTGCGAGCTTTTCCTCAAGGATCAAGGCCTCTCACCTCCGTATAAAAGGATAACCATCAATACCACTTTAATCCAAATTATATACAACATTTTTCCAAAACTTCATCAAGAGCATATCCATATTTACCGGTTAAATCTAAAACCAATCTGCCGTTTTGAATTGTAAAGAGGTTGGAAGTCTTAGGTAAGACAAAGTTAATACTTTTATCAATCCCACACAATATGCCTCTAAAAATTTCCACACCGTCATCACCATCATAAGCTTTATTAAGAATAAACTCAGTCTTGAACAAAATACTTTCCTTCCAGGCTTTATCTAAAATATCCAGCCCTCTAATGAAGTTCTGGAGTTTAATCATTGATAAACGGTTGGGGTTTAATACATAAAGAATTTTATCTGCCGCTTCAAGAACAGACATCATTCTTTTTTCTAAAAAGCAGGGCATATCAATGTATATGACTTCATATTGATTCATTTCTTTCATATGGGAAATAAGATTAATATACTCTGAAGGTTCAATATCCAAAAGCTCCAGATTGTTTACAGGAGGATTGAAATAATGAACTCCTGTTTCCTGGTCAACAGCCCTTATACCTTCAATTTTAAGCGAGAGGCTTTTATTTTTTGACTTTAAATAATAAAAGACATGGGAGAGGTTATATTGGCCTTTAACATCAAAAAACAGCGGCGTGGATGGAGATTCCTCAAGATTCATATAGAAGACCTTTTTGCCATGCTGCACAGACTTCACCGAACAACCATATGAAACAGTTGTCTTGCCGCTGCCCCCATTTGGCGAATAGACAGCAAAAACTTTTGCTTCCCTTCGTGCATTTGGAATTATTATTTCACTGCTTCTGTCGGAATAAAGGTTTATTATGTTTTTCACCAAATTCTCTCCAAGCTGGTATTTGTAGACAATCTCAAATCCTTTATAGTCAGTTTGGAGTCTTCCTGAAGACAGTATTCCAACAAGGGTAATACCGGTTTTGACTATATCCTCAAAATAGAGCTCTGGAGAGACCAACAAAATATCCGGCTTGTCAGAACAGTTATTTATAAAGCTACTTAAGCTTTGTTTGTCGGAAAAACTTAATATCTTGAACCTTTCCAAGTATTTTTCGGTCAGATATCCAACTACTCCATTCAAGTACTCTTCATCACTATCTGCTATTACCAGGTTAAGCTTCGTCATATTAACCACCACACAAAATATTTATTTTTAAGCTTTACTTGACCCTTTCAGAAGTGCATTATATAAAATGAAATATTGAATAAGTTTGTATATACTATATTCTATAAAAACCTTTGTATTCCTTCTAAACCTAAACAAAAAATTTAATAAAGATTATTGTCTGTTCTTAATATTTTCTTATAGATATTTTTCCCATGGAAGTACTAAGCTTTATTTTGCTCGTACTGTCTTCCGCTTCAGCATCTTTAAATTCATTAATTTCAACATCACCCACCGTTTCAAATTCCACCAGAGAGTTCCTTTCAACCTGCAGTTCAATATTCCCCAAGCTTGTTTCCATCTGCCCGAAGCCTGCATCACTAAAGTCCGCTTTAATATTGATATGCCCCTGACCCAGTTTAATATTGGATTCCTTTAGTATGTTTCCGCTATTAAGCCTGATGTTACCCATCTGTGCCAAAGCTTGTATGTTTCCTTCCAGGCCCGCCACTTCAACATTGGCCATATTAACTTCTGTCTTTAAGTTACATTTAATGTTATCATTAATTTTTATTACTCCGGTATCCAATTTCAAATATATATCTCCCATTGTTCTAGGAACATATATGTTAGCATCAATACTATTATCCACCGCATCCTTATCCTTGCCTTCATATTTTGAGCTGAATGAAATGATATTGCTACTGCTGTCTGAATTTATTTTAAAATGGCTTAACTTCTTTTCTAGCTTAGCTTTATCGCCAATGCCTCTTATTTTCCTCTTCACATCGAATTTAATCTCATCACTATCCCAACAATAAACATAAATATTGCCAAAATCGCAGTCAACTTTCAAGGTGCTGTTTTTTTCTATTTTATAAACTTTGCTGCTGTAGGATGAAACTTCCTTTTTAGGCCCCAAATCTAGGCCTTCTTCATTAGTACATGCTGCTAGCAAAACAAACAACGAAATATAAATTATTAAAATAAATATTCTCTTCATAGCTTTTCCTCCAAAGATAGTCTTCTCCAGTATTATTCAGGCAAAATTCAGTAAATATATATTAACCCATTATTTGGATATTATCAATTATTTCCATGACATAAAAAAACATGCCCTGATGGACATGTTTTCATCATAACTCTCTATATAAGTTATTCAATAATCATTATGTATCTAATTTATAAAATTTCTTGCAAAGATTATTAGTGTAAGACATCTGGTTTTTGGGAGAAAGCAAAGATAATTTCTGCTTAATCTTTTCTAACTTTTCTGAAGATATGGATCTTTCTTCAGTTTTTATCATCAAATTAAAGTGCAATGCTCTGGTAGTATAAATATCAACTTTCCGGTGAAGCTCTTCCCCTAAGAGCAGTTTAAATTCATCTAAAGAAAATGCTGCTTTAAGAGAATTACGAAGATCTTCGCAAAAGAGAGGATGTTTACCGCCAACAAGATCCACAAAGAAATCTATTGATTTTTCAGAACGCAGCCTGCAAAAGTCATAAATAAAAACTGGTTTATCCTGCTTTACAAATCTATTAATCTGCCTGAAAAAGTTTCTTAAGGCTTGAAGATCATTCAGATGATGTAAAGCATATACACACATTATTCCATCTAATTGTTTATCCTCTAGGCCTTGAAGCTCAGTAAAATCTTGCTTTATGAATTCAATATTGGATAAATTCATACTTTTTGCCCTACTCTTAGCCTTTTTTAGCATTTCTTCCGAAAGGTCAACCCCTGTAAAACGGATTTCCGGGTTCATTTCAGCTATTTGGCATAAAAGCTGCCCTGATCCACAGCCAAGGTCTAGCACATGTTTACAGCCTGAAATTGTTCTTGAGACCTGTGATATAACGAATAAATGTGATGCAGCCATTGCACCGTCAGGATTACCTTCAGCGTCAAACTCATATACATTTTCGGCCTCTGACATAATGGCTTTAGGCTCTGGTACTCTCTCAAAACAATGTTTACAAAAAACCTCTTGAAAAATCGCAATAAAAGTTTTAATTGCCATAATGATTTTCTCCAGATTTGTATTTTTTATAAGAGTAAACTGTTTTGTTTTATAACCTTTCTCATTACTAGCAATGTAGTAAGTGACATTTTAGTCATTAACCTAAATAAGTCCCTTTATGTAATTTGCAAAATGTGAAAAAACTATTCCAGGCTCTTCTAAATCCGGACACCACCTTTTAACCCATTCCAATGAAACAAAACCATCATAATTGTTTTCTTTTAATAGCATTAAAGCCTTATTAACCGGTATATCCCCATGTCCCATCATCTTATATTTCGTTTCTCCGCTAATAATAACAGAATCTTTTAAGTGTACGAACATTATATATTTCTTAAGCTTTTCATATGTAACATCCACCGGTTCATTCATATATCTGAACGGATGATGGATATCCCATAAAATTCCTACATTATTGCTTGCAACCATTTCTACCGCTTTTTGAACAAGAGATGAATCTGCAAAAATACCATTTGTTTCAAGAATAACAGTTACTCCCTTACCCTCTGCGTACTCAACGAGTTTTTTAAGATTTTCTATCGTAAAATCAAAATCAATATCCGATCCCGGCTTTGGATCCTTATCTCCTAAAACCCTGACATACCTGACTCCTAGCTGTGCTGCAAGATCAATATAATCTTTTCCTTCTTTAACATAGAATCCATTATCATTCTTATCAAAAAGATAACAGGATGAAGTCAGGCATGGTATTTCCAGATTCAGAGATTTTAATCTGACTTTTGTGGCTTCAATATTAGCCTCTGAAAAAATCTTGGCTTTAGGGGCATAAAGTTCATTTTCTATTCCACGGACTTCAACTCCATCAAAACCTAAATCCTTTGCTGTGGAAACCATTTCATCCCATGACCACTCCGGACACCCTAACGTTGAAAAAGAAATTTTCAAATTAGTCCCCCCTCTGTTTTATCGATATTGTAAAAATAATCTCATTATTTATTTAAATAATACCATCTTTTTAAACCTGTGTCATTAAAGATATTTTATTGCTCCAATATTTCCAAAAATGAAAACTCCAATTCATTTTTCATTTCATCAAAACTTTTATCAATAATCCCGACAAAGGCTTTTACCACTTCTTCATCAAACTGCCTTCCAGCCCCGTCAATCAATTGCCTCCTGGCTTCTTGAATACCTAACTTGGTTCTGTATAGCCTGTCGGAAGTCATTGCATCAAATGCATCCGCTACCGATAGAATCCTTGCAAAAAAAGGAATTTCTTCTCCCTTTAACCCGAGGGGATAACCCTTACCGTCTATTCTTTCGTGATGATACTTTACCAACGGAACCACTTCCTTAAACATGGAAACTGCTGATAAAATATGGGCACCTTTTAACGGGTGCTTTTTTATCTCCGCATACTCCTTCTCGTCAAGCTTATCGGTTTTAAGCAGAATATCATCAGTTGTTCCTATTTTCCCTATATCATGGAACACTCCCGCAATATTCAATATTTCCAGGTCAGCTCTGTCAAGATTAAAACACTCTCCTATTTTCCTTGCATAATAGCCTACCCTTTCGGAATGCCCCCTTGTATAGACATCCTTGGCATCTACCGCAAGCCGGAGCACCTCGATTGTATCCATATACCTCTCTTTGAGTTCATCATATGTCCTTAAAAGCTCTTCATTTTTAATATTTATAAGGGAATGCAGTAATGCGTTGTTTAGTGCGGCAGAAGCTTGGCTGGCAAATATTTCTAAAAGTTTCGCTCTTTCGTGATAATTATTACTTTCTATGTAAATGACACCCATGATATTATGATACTCATTAAGCAAAGGAAGTATAATTCCGTTATCCAGGCTTATGACCATTTTGTCCATCCTAGCCTGACCAATACTTTCCATTAGCTCAGGACTTAACCTTGATGTGAATTCCTCCACACCCCCAAGATACCTTCCAAATCCCCTTATTAATGTCTTGTGATCATTATTGTCGTTTATTAAATCATCAATTAAAATGAATCCGTCGGTGCTACTTGTAAATGCCATTATCTCCCTTAATATATCTTCAAGAATATTTCCTATAGGCTTTAAGTTGTATATCCTCGGAACAGCATCCAAAATTTTGTTAAGTCCGTCTTTAAATCTGTAAATAGTTGCTCTTTGTGCAATGGATTTAACCGCCGACTCTACCAAAAGAATCAATTGATCAAATCTATCATTCTTTTCACAGTACCCTTGTATATCCAGGGCTTTCAATGTCTCTACCGGTGGTGCCAGGTCCTTATGCCCTGTAAGAATAATTATGTATATATCGGTATTAAATTCCCTTATTTGCCTTACAACCTCATCCCCATGTATTGTATTCATAAGGAAATCCAATATAAGAATATCATATGTATCTTTGGCCAGAGTCTCAATAGCTATATGTGGATCAGTAAAACCAACAGTTTCATATCCGGCCTTGGTCAGAACTATTGACAACGAATCCACTATACCGATTTCATCATCTATGAGCATTACCTTGTATCCATTAGAAATTACATCTGCTCTTTTTCTCATTTTTTATCCTCCATGAAATTGACACAATTAAGTGCACCTGAACAAAATCATGAAATGATTTTGTTCACCTTAATGTTGTCGTGAGAAATTGTTGTGTAGAATACACCATAATTTCCTAGACATTAAAAGAAGCTGCTAATCTAATATAAGGATAATCCTACTAATATAGATCGGTATACAATATTGTTTTCATAATACCTTTTCTTTAATATAACAATTAACTTTCATTTTTGAAGTCCTAAATATTTAGTGCTTCCAGTTCTTTTTTATTTAAATACCTCCAGTTACCCTCTTTTAGATCCCCAAGGGTCAAAGACCCAATTGCAATCCTTTTAAGCTTTATTACCGGGTGCCCGATTGCATCACACATTTTTCTTACCTGCCTGTTTTTGCCCTCGTGAATTGCAATCTCTACCCAGCACTTATCACCTTCAATATCAAGTATTTTTATACCTGCTTTTGAAGTAATATAATCCTCTATCCTTAATCCGTTTTTAACCGCCCTTAGCTCTTCCTGATTAGGAACACCATGTATCAGGGCATTATACACTTTTTTTATTTCATGCTTTGGATGAGTCATTTTATATGTAAATTCACCATCGTTGGAAAGTATAATAAGGCCTGAAGTGTCATAATCTAACCTTCCCACGGGATATATCCTCTCACTTATTCCTTTTATCAGCTCAACCACGCTAGGCCTTCCAAATTGGTCTTTTGCTGTAGATATATAGCCCACAGGCTTATTTAGCATAACATAAATCTTCTTTTGGCTGCCTGAAATAATTTTCCCGTTTACCTCAATTGCTTCCTCGCCGGTAACCCTATGACCCATTTCGGTAACGGTAATTCCGTTTACCTTAACAAAACCATCTCTAATCAACTCTTCCGATTTTCTTCTAGATGCTATACCTACTTCTGCCAAATACTTTTGTAGTCTTATCTGCTCCATACTTACCACCTGTTCTTTTATTTTAAAACAGTTTGCCAGTGTATCGATATGATATCTTAACAAAGAGTTTTATTTATGTTATTATATTAATAAATTAAAATCAATAATAATCTAATATTTGGCGAAACTTTAGATTATATTTGGCTATAATAGCGAGGTTTTTAAATTTATGGATGTTTTGAACTACTGCCTTTCAAAAAAAGGTGCTTATGAGGATTTTCCCTTCGGACCTGAACCTGCAACTGTTAAAGTTGGATCTAAAATGTTCGCACTTATATCAAACCGTTCGGACAAAGTTATTGTATCGTTAAAATGCGACCCTTTTGTGGCACAAAGTCTTAGACAACAATATCCGGGTATAACCCCGGGTTATCATCTTAACAAACAACATTGGAACACTATTGTGTTAGATGGTGCTATACCGGAACACGAAATTATTTGGATGATCGACCACTCCTATGATTTAGTTTTCAAGTCTTTGACAAAGGCCGAAAAGGAAAGTATAAACATGTAAATTTTATTTTAATTATAATAAACCAGCACTAAAAACAGCGATATTACGCTCTTTAAGTGCTGGCGATTTTAATTCTACATTCATAGTATTTAATCATTTTTCTTCAGTATCGGTAATAATAGTTACTGTTCTCTGGGAATTATTATTGCTATTATTGTTTTCATCATTTTTTGTATTGTTTTTTGCATTCTTTCTATCATCCATCTTTTTCTTGATGGCATCAGTTGTCTTATTGACAATCTCAGGTATCATATCCAAGACCTTATCAAGTGATGAATTGGTATCAACAGGCAAAAGCTTTACCTGGTCATTACCCACTACCATAAAACCTATAGGTACTATGCTTACTCCCGCACCACTACCTCCTGCAAAAGGAAATTTGCTGGCCTTTTTTCCTTCAGAATCATCATCGTCATCTTTATTTGAATCAACTTCACAACAGTTATTATATTCCCCACCGCCTGCTGCAAACCCGAAAGTAACCTTTGATATTGGTATAATAACTGTTCCATCCGGTGCCTGAACCGCATCACCTACAATGGTATTGACATCTACCATTTCCTTAATGTTGCTCATCGCAGTATTCATAAGACCTTGTATTGGATGTTCTGCCAAACAAACCACCGCCTTCCAACAATTTTAATATAAGTAAAAATACCACTCCAATAATATGCCCCATTCTTATATTAAATATGCATAAAATATTAGCATCAAAAACTATGCGAGAAAAATTACTGTTAATTTTTATATATTTATTATGTATTGGAAAAGCCATTGACAAATTTGAATAAATTACACCTGTGACCATCCATGCCACGCCTGTCATAATTCCTGTAATCGATGCATCTCCAGCTCCAATGGTCATTTCTACGTTAAATTTCCTTAATTTTATTTTGGATTTCAATTTCTTTATTACATAATTAATTAATAAATTTAACTTATCGTATTTGTTCTTGAAATAGTCTATCCTTTCAAATATTTCGTTAATTCCCTTACCTAATCTGTCGTCATGTTTTACATCCTTAGAAACCTTTCGTTGTTCAACATCCTCATCGTTTTGTCTTTTCTTTTTTTTCTTTATTCTTTTCATCTTAAATCCGTTGTTTCTTATTCCCATAAGTGAAACTTCATACTTAAATTTTATTCCCTTTAAAGGGGAAAAGGAAATAAGGACATGGTCGTCCCATCCATTCCTCACATATTCCACTATTACTTCGGTATTTAGGAAGTATATTATTATTGAAATTATTATAAATATACATAAAAAAATAGCTAAGTAAAGCATAAATCACCTCACTTAGCTATTTTTCCCACAATTTCGCTTATTTATTACACTTATTAACAAATGTTCTACATATTACTCTCATCTGCTTCATCAATGCTCTGGACCTCATTTAACTCAAGCCTTGGTAAATCGGTTATTGACTTGAAGCCAAAGCTTCTTAGAAACTCCTCGGTGGTCTCGTACAATACAGGCTTACCTGGTGCATCAAGCCTCCCGGCTTCCTTTATCAGATTTTTATCTAAAAGCTTTGATATCGCACTATCGGAATTTACACCCCTTACCTGCTCAACCTTAGACCTTGTAACAGGCTGATTATAAGCAATTATAGAAAGTGCTTCAAAGGCCGCCGTGGATAGCCCTTGCTTTTGCCTTGGTTCAAAGAGCTTTTTGATAAAGTCATGATGCTCAAACCTTGTGCAAAGCTGGTACTTGCCATTTATTTCACGAAGCATTATTCCTCGCTTTGAACTTTGGTAATTTATTACCATATTACCTAAAATTGCCTTAACAGTCTTCTTGTCTAATTCAAGAACTTCCGATATTCTGTCTAATGTTAAGGGGTCACCTGCCGCAAAAAGCATTCCCTCAATAATAGCTTCTATATCCTTCTCTTCCATAAAGTCCTCCAGTAAACAAACTCGCAAAGTGATTTTGCAATATTGGTTGTTGTTGCGAGGCATTTAAAGCTCAGTCGTCACTCTCATCGTTTTGAATCAGTTCTTCTCCGCCGCCGCAGTGATATATCTCGATATCTGCAAACTGCTTTTGCTGCTCCAGTTTGACCTTTTTCAGCTTTGAAAGCTCCAAAATTGCAAGAAATCCAGTAACAACTTCAGTCCTTGACCTTTTATCCAGCGTAAAAATATCTGAAAAAATAAGCTTTGTTTTCCGGAATAAAAGCAGTAATACCTCTCTCATCTTGGATTTCAAGGATACCTTTTCATGCTGCATTATTGTGGCCATTTTTGTAACTGTATTGTTCATCTTCTTCCTGTTTTTTTCAAGAAGCCTTATATATACCCTTCTTATTTCTTCAGGTGACAGCTCTAGGACTTCCTCTTCCCTCTCAAACTCCATGACCTCAGGAAGCTTATAGTAGATCTTTTCCCACTGAGACTCATTGAGCCTTAACTGCAGCGAAAAGTCCTTATACTTTTTATATTCGATAAGCTTTAATACAAGCTCTTCCCTAGGGTCAATCTCTTCAGGAGCATTTTTCTCCTTTTTATCAGGAAGCAACAGCTTTGACTTTATATGAAGCAGGGTAGCTGCCATCACCAAAAACTCGCTGGCAATTTCCAAATCAAGCTCCTTCATGGCAAAAAGATATTCCATATACTGGTCAGTAATTTCATTAATTGGTATATCATAAATATTTATCTGGTTTTTTTCGATAAGATGGAATAGAAGGTCGAAAGGACCTTCAAAATTTTGAACCTTTATTTTACATGCATTCGTTAACGCACTCTCCACGAAAATCCAACTCCATATCTTATTCCCAGTCTATTTTTAGTGCATTCCTTACATCTTCCATTGTACTCCTAGCAATCTTCCTGGCATTTTCATTTCCTTGCAATACAACTTCTTTGATATAGTCTGGCTTATTTAATATTTCCTGTCTTCTTTCATATATAGGAGTCATGTAAGCCAGCATTTTTTCTGCAAGATTACGCTTACACTGAACGCAGCCGATTTTACCGCCTTTACAATTTTCTTCTATTTCCGATACCTCCACCTCATTAAATACCTTGTGGAAAGCGTATACGGCACATACGTCCGGATGCCCCGGATCGTCCTTCTTAATCCTTTGCGGATCGGTTATCATTGTCATTACCTTTTTCTTTATGTCATCGGGACTATCAGAAAGAGCTATTGTATTGTTGTAGCTTTTGCTCATCTTTCTACCGTCGAGTCCCGGTAAAACCTTTGCTTTTGTCAATAAAGGCTGGGGTTCAGGGAATACCTCCCTAAAAAGGAAATTAAACCTTCTTGCTATTTCCCTTGTCAATTCGAGATGAGGAAGCTGATCTTCACCAACAGGAACATAGTTTGCTTTATAAATGAGTATATCTGCTGCCTGCAGGCATGGATAGCCTAAAAAGCCATAGGTGGTAATGTTCTTGTCCTTCATCTGTGCGAGCTGATCCTTGTATGTGGGACACCTTAAAAGCCATGATAATGGAGTAACCATGGAAAAGAGCAAATGAAGCTCGGCATGCTCTACAACGCTTGACTGTAAAAATATATTGCATTTTTCCGGATCAAGTCCTGCACTTAAGAAATCTATAACAAGGTTATTAATATTGCTTTTAATATCGTCTGTATTTTCATATCCTGTAGTCAATGCATGCCAATCGGCTACAAAAAAATAGCAGTCATAATCATTCTGAAGCTTAACCCAATTTTCCAGGGCTCCGAAGTAGTTCCCCAGATGAAGAGCCCCCGTAGGTCTCATTCCGCTTAATATCTTACCTTTCTTCATCAATCCACACTCCGTTCAAATATGCTCTTTATATATTAGCATATTGTATATGTCATTTACAATTAAAAGTTCACTCTTGTAGTTTAGTTTTCATATAATAGGGAAATTATTAATATTATAGTTATCGCATAAAACAATCATAGATTAAAAACGATTATCTATTATTAACGCTTTTAAAATAGATGGTGATTAGTTGTTGATTTAAATATAGACATTTTTTTATCCAGCTGATAGAATAATTAGTATTATTTATAATAGAATTTCAAATAAAATTTCAAGACAAGGAGATTTTTAATGTTTGACAGAACTGTTCAGCAAATGATAATGAGCATACCGGGGATTCTTATAGCTTTAGTAACCAGCGGCTTTGCTCAAGCGTATATGGCAGATAAACTTGGTGACAGAACCCCGAGGTATGAAGGAAGGCTAACTATAAACCCTAAAGCACATGTTGATCCCATAGGCTTTATAATTTTTGTATTAATAGGATTTGGATGGTCTAAGCCTGTTAATATAAATCCCCGGAATTTCAAAAACATGAGAATTGACGATTCACTGGTTTCTGCTGCAGGATTTATCGGCAACCTGCTTATGGCAGTTCTTTTTGCACTTATAATAAAAGTTTTTCTAATATTCAATGTATTCAATGCTTTAGGTAACAATGTCGGACTTAATTTGATACAAATCTTAGATTATGGGATACAATATAATGTAGTATTTTTCATTTTAGGAATACTTCCAATTCCTCCATTTCCCGGTTCAAGGATACTTGAAAATCTTACGGATATTGAAAGATTTGAGATCTATGCAAACATTAAGAGATACAGTTTTATTATCTTTATGCTTCTTGTTGTAACTAACATATTAGGTAAAATCATATCGCCTCCAATCGTTTATATTTACAGTACAATACTTCAGATATTCAATATAAAATAAGAGGCGGATATATCGCCTCTTATTTTTTCTATATTTGTTATTATCAATTATTATTTCATGTTGTTCTTTACATTACTTGCCTTTTTCCATTTAGCCAACAAATCTACTAAATAATCGTTTTTAGCCTTCTCATCCAAATCAGGTCTAATATCTTCCTTAATATCACTTAATAGCAGCTGCTTTTCAGGAGTCTTCTCAATGACCTTTATAATGTGATACCCCCATACAGTCTTAACAAGCTCGCTTACTTCCCCTACCTTCATTGAAAAAGCCGAATCCTCAAATTCCTTGACCATTTCACCTCTGGAGAAGGTATACCCTTCCGGCATTTGTCTGGCACCGGGATCCTCTCCATGCTTATCCATGAGATCATCAAAATCCGCTCCATCCCTTATGCTCTTTAAAACTTCTTTTGCCTTCTTTTCTATCTCTTCCATTTTTTCTTTGGGGTAATCTTCACCTGTTGCCTGATCCCTGGTCATGAACAATATATGCTTTGCCTTTATAGTTTCGGGCTGAACAAACGATTTCTTATTATCTTCATAATACTTTTGAAGCTGCTCGTCTGATGATTTCACGTTCTCAACAAGTGCATTCAAATATTTGGAGCTTACGTAGTTAGATTTAACATATTGTACAAACTGGTAGAAGGACACCTTATCCTCAGACAAAACACCCCTGAATTTTTCTATGCCGCCATAGCCGCTTACCATCCTGTTGATGTATGTATTTATTTCCTCATAGTCACCTGCCTTAAGCTCAGACTGGCTTTTGGGCATATTTATCTTAATCAGGGCTTCTTCTACTATGTAATCGAATGCCTTCTGCTTTAAGTTTTTGAGCTCACTAGCCAAATTCTCTTTAGGTGTAGACTGTGTGACACTTTTACTCTGGCTGTTATAGAAAAAGTCATATTCGTTTTTATATAATGGCACCCCATTTACGGTTCCTATGACAGGGTTGTCCATTTTAGATATGGAAATAATGTTTTTTGCCGATATATATTCGATCTTTTTATCGAACATCTCCATAACATATCTTATTGGCACATAGGACTTGCCCATATATATGTATGACTCTAAAAGCGTGTCCAGGTTATCCATCTTAAAATTGTATTGTCCCGGCTGAATCTTTACAAGCTCTAGAGAACCGGTCTTTTTTATAAACTTTTCCGCACCTTTAAGGGTAGTTTTTTTAGTCCTGTCAATATTTACTGTCTTTGTCTTAACATCTGCTTTGTAATAAACATTCAAATAATAGGCCAGATCGGATATAGCTGCATAGTAGCGGCCATTTACTTGAATTGTCCTTATATTCAGCGGCTTGTTATCCATTACTACAGAAATATTTGTGATTGATCCTATTTCGTCAACAATGGGCTTCGGCGTAGGCGAAGGTTCAGGTGAAGTCTCTACATCCTTTACAGGTGTAACAACCACGGTATTTGTACTGTAGACCTCTTCCTGTACGGATTTATTGGTATCGTATACATCACCCGTAACGGTTTGCCCATTGGAATTCAAGACTGTGGGCTTTGGTTCTGCAGCACTGCTTCCATCCCCTGATGCACTCATATTAGAAGCCAGAGACAAACTGCAAATAGCTGCCAAAAGCAAACATGACACTTTTTTTCTAAACATAATTTACATCCCTTTCATTGTGCATTTGCACATAAGTTCATACTAAGGACCTTTTATTAATGGCACCTCTAGTCCAAATGTAAGATTTATAAGAACTTTTAAACTAGATCATCAGGAATTATATCATTTCTTACAATATCCTCATAATCCTCGCCTTTAACGATTAGTCTTGATTTACCTTCATGAACCAAAACAACCGGTGGACGAGGTATTCTGTTGTAATTGCTAGACATTGAATAGTTATATGCTCCTGTAGCCATTACAGCTATTATATCACCTGATTGAACTTTTGGGAAATTAATATCCTTTATAAGAATATCTCCAGACTCACAACATTTACCAGCTATAGTGATCAATCCATTCTTTGGTGCATCAAGTCTGTTGGCCAATACAGCATCATATGGTGACTGGTAAAGGGCATACCTTGGATTGTCCGCCATACCTCCGTCAACGGATACGTAGGTCCTGACATTCTTTATTTCTTTTACTGCACCAACCTTATAAAGCGTTATCCCTGCTGATGCAACTATTGATCTGCCCGGCTCCATAACAATATACGGCAATTTTATCCTCTTATCCTCGCAAATGCCTTTAACAACCTTTGAAACAGACTCTATATAATTGTCATACTCGATGGGATCGTGCTCAGGAATGTATTTTATACCGAACCCTCCACCAAGGTTAAGCTCTTCGATTTCGATTCCTGTCTCAGTTTTTATCTGGCTGATAAACTCAAGCATAACCTTTGCTGCAAGTTCAAATGGACCAAGATCAAATATCTGCGACCCTATGTGGCAGTGAACACCTACTACAGAAACGTTTTTAAGAGTTGATGCGTACTTTATTATTTCCAGGGCTTCACCATTTTCCAGTGCAACCCCAAATTTGGAATCAATCTGTCCGGTCTGAACAAAATCATGGGTATGAGCATCTATTCCAGGCTTTATTCTAAATGAAATACACGCCTTTTTCCCTTTTTCTCCGGCAATTCTGTCAATATTTTTTAGTTCTTCAAAGTTGTCTACAACTATTCTTTTTACGTTTTTATCAACGGCCAGCTCAATTTCCCCGACTGTCTTGTTGTTTCCGTGAAAATAAACCTTGTCCATAGGAAACCCGGCCTTATAAGCCGTATAAAGCTCTCCACCCGAAACAACGTCTATTCCAAGACCTTCGCTGTCAACTATCTTGTATATAGCCATTGCACTAAAAGCCTTACTTGCATAAAGAACCATTCCATTACCGTTATAATGCTTATCCATCGCATTTTTATAGATTCGGCAATTTTTCCTAATCAATCCTTCATCCATTACATACAAAGGAGTACCATACTTTTCTACTAATTCTACAGCATCGCAACCCCCGATTTCCAAATGATTTGCACTATTTGTTTTTAAAGCTTCAGATACAAACATATTTTCACCATCCATTAAATTTTAATTATAACTCTCTATTTATAAGCATTTCATCTTTATTAAAATGTTAGCATTTAAAAATGCAAGAGTCAATATATTATCCTTCATTTTGCCTATTTTATATCCTTGTTCATTCTTATAATTTCTTCGAAAAATTCATAAGGATTTTTATCATTTATTTCGATATTGAATTTGGAATGAAAGTATTTGTTCAGGTGGTAAGCAAACAGGCTTTTCTTACCTCCGAGCTCTTCTTTCCTCTCCATAAACTCCTTTAAAATTCCAAACTCATACTCACTTACTGGATAGATATTTGCTCCGCTATGATTTATGCTAAAATTGCAACCTGCCAGAATATCATTTGCAGTTAAAGGCCTCTCATTTTTTTTGTTTTTTATTACAATAGTATTTGCAGCAATATCACCGATTCTTTTATAATTCTTATTAAAAACCATAATAAAGGCTCCTGTTAAATAAAAAGAAGGTAAAAAATCAATAACCCTCAGTATGTTTCTCAGTGCTGAGTCAAAAAACGTTATCGCTTCTCCGGTCTCTTTGATAACCATAAGGTTGAGGAGCCTTTTGCCGGGTGACTGACCATTTAGAATCAACTCAAAGAAAATAAAATATCCATTATATATTGCAAATATCAATACAATACTAATTGCAATAATATACGAATCTATTTCTCCTCCTTCATAAATCGAAGTACCCGATGAATAAATTATAATAATGACAACGATTATGGCAAGACATTGTATTATAAAGTCTGTCAAAAATGCTAAAAGCCTGGAGCCTAAACCTGCCAACTCAAAATCAATAAAAACATTTTCCGGAGTGATTACATCTTTTATTCTTCGCATAAAAAGTTCCTTTCGACTGTAAGACACTTTATTCTTTATTAAAAGTGATAAATGCAAGACTATAACACTTTTAATTTTGATTGTAACTAAGCACTAATTCTGTTACAATTATTCCTGTCAGGAATATTATAAAACAAAATCAGGGTGTTTTCCATGAGAGAAGAAAAATTTATTAATGATAACTCATATATTTGGAGCAATTTAGAATCACTGCTTCATAAGCTTAAGGCAAGAAAGCTTAAGACTCTAAGTAAATCCGAGCTAGAAAGCTTCATAACGTCCTATAGGATTGTATGCAGCCATTTATCATATAGCCGGACTTTCTTTGGCGAATCCAAAACAACAGAATACTTAAACAGTCTTGCTTCGTCAGCCCACGGCCATATTTATTCAACCAGATCCTCAGGCTTTAAAAAAATATTTTCATTTTATATTAAAGGTTTTCCCGAGTTATTGAAGGATAACGCAGCATATATGATTTTATCAACAGCCTTATTCATGGCAGGAGTTATTTTCAGTTTCATTATGACTGTAATAAATTCCGATAATGCACCTGCTTTTATTCCTCCAGAGCTTATCGAAGGCGTGAAAACTCTCAATTCAGGCAGAGGATCATGGGATAGTGCAACACAATCCGCATCAATATTTACAAATAATATAGGTGTAGGCCTCAGGGCTTTTGCACTCGGAATAACACTGGGTCTGGGCACTACTTATATCCTTATTTTCAATGGATTTATTTTAGGCAGTGCAGCAGGACTTGCTTTAAATTACAATGTAACCTCCATATTCTGGTCATTGATTCTGCCCCATGGAGTACTTGAGCTTTTCTGTATATTCGTATGCGGTGCTGCTGGCCTTATAATAGGTAAATCAATAATCAATCCTGGGATATACTCACGAAAGGATTCCCTTATAAAAGGCGGCAAAACTGCCGTATATCTCACCTGCGGGACAATCCCGCTGTTTATTATAGCAGGAATTATCGAAGGCTATTTTACTCCGTCAAATGCTTCAGTAGAAGCCAAACTGGTATTTTCACTGGTTTCCTTTATACTAGTATGCCTTTATACGGCCTTGCCTTTTATAATAAGAAAAAAGCTATCTAAAGATAGTGCAGAGTAAATTGTTATATTTATTATCCCAATTGCATCATTGCTTTCATGTTTAAATATTTGTTCACTACCTCCATTGAAAGCTTATCCGGAGGTATATCTATGGAAGCAATTCCAGCACTTTTAAATATTCTTTGTATTTTTTCTCTTTCATCAATTTCCCTAACCGCTGCACACTTGTCATAAATATCAGTAACATTACCAATCTTATTTTCTGCCATTTCATAGACCCTCATGTCCTTTATGGTTATTACAAGGGGTATATGATTTCTACCTGTAGTCTTCAGGGCTTTAACTAAAGCCATTGCCTCCTGGGAGTTAAAGAGATCTGTAAAGATGCATAAAAGACTTCTTCTTCGCTGATGTTTGCCAAGGTGAAAAAGTGCATTATCATAATCTGCAGTGACAAAGTTTTCTTCTACATTGTACAGACTATCTGCGATTATGCCAAAATGTGTCATGCCTTTGCCTGACTTCACAAACCGCTTTACATCCTTATCGAATACCAGAAGTCCTATATTATCTCCCTTTTTACCGGCTATCTCCGCAAGCAAGAAGGCAGAATTTATTGCATAATCAAGTTTTTTGATATAGTTGATCTCAGTATTCATAACCCTGCTGGAATCAAGCATTATATATACCTGCTGGTTCCTTTCAGGTTCATAATTATTTACTATCAGCTTGCTTGACCTGGCTGTTGCAAGCCAGTTGACTTTTCTGTAGTCGTCACCCTCCGAATATTCCCTTAGACTTTCAAACTCGGTACCTATTCCATAGGTTTTCATTTTTTTATTGCCTATAAGCACAAGATTCTTTCTAAGGGATGCAAAACTGTACCTTTTTAAATCCTTAAGGTTTGGATAAACCTTAAGATTCTCTTTTGTGTCAAACCTCCTGTACTTCATGCAAAGCCTGAGTATGCCCCTATACCTTATATTTATATCCCCAAAGGTATACTCGCCGCGTTTTTGAGGAACAACAATATATGAACCGGAATTTTCATAATGAGGTATTGATTTAATATTAATAGTACCTCCAGCCACATCCATATAGCTTGGAACCTCGTCCCTCGCCTCAATATTGAGAATATGACTGCCATTGTTCCTTACGAGGATTTTGATAGTATTCTCCGACCCCATTGACAGCTTCCTGTCACACTCCCGTCTTATTTCAAGCAAATCTGCCCCTGGAGTTATTATAAAGTCAACAACAAGAAGACCTAACAATATAAGGTTATACAAAATAAAAATATATAATGATAATCCGAAGAAAGCACCTAAAACAATCGGTATTATCCCCAGAATTATAAAACCTGCAAAGGTTTTGCTAAAAGGCATGTTTATTCTCCTAACCAAAACATTTTCCTTGATTTATAATAGTCCTTATCTCGGAACTTCCACTTTACCTAAAATATTTTTTATAACATCATCGCTCTTCAATCCGTCTATACTGGCTTCAGGTTTTAAAATCACCCTGTGCCTCAAAACCGGCGTTGCTATGTCCTTTATGTCTTCCGGCATAATGAAATTACGCCCTTGCATGGCAGCCAGGGTTTTGGCAGCCAGTAAAATGGAAATGGATGCCCTTGGGCTTGCTCCAAGTATCAAACTTGGGGAGTTTCTGGTTGCCCTAACAATAGATGTTATATAGTTTATTATTCCATCATTGGCTTCAACCTTTAATATCTCTTCCCTGCACCTCTTGATGTCCTCAAAATTGCATACTGCATTTATATCGGCATCATCTATCTTTGAGCTTGTAAAGCCCATTTTAAACTTATCTAACATCATATTTTCAAATTTCTGAGGCATATAGTCAACTGTCAGCTTCATCATAAATCTGTCCAACTGGGCTTCCGGAAGAGGATATGTCCCTTCATACTCAACAGGGTTCTGAGTTGCCACTACAACAAAAGGATCACCCAGCCTATGGGTCTCTCCATCAATGGTTATAGCCCTTTCTTCCATTGATTCCAAGAGTGCTGCCTGAGTTTTGGGAGGTGTTCTGTTTATTTCATCCGCAAGGAATATATTGGTAAATAAAGGACCTTTTCTAAGGTAAAACTCTCCCGACTTGGCATCATATACTTTTGTACCGGTAATGTCAGCCGGCATAAGATCCGGTGTAAACTGAACCCTTTTAAAATCGGCCTTGATGGTTTTTGCTATGACCTTAGCAGCAAGGGTTTTAGCAAGTCCCGGCACCCCTTCAACCAGAATATGTCCCCCCGAAAGTATAACCACAACCATTTGCTCTATAAGGGCATACTGTCCCACCACAACCTTGGAAACCTCATCAATTATTTGTTTAGCCTTTATTTGCGTAAATCCCGTATTATCTTTATTACCAACATCAAAATACCCTTCCATTATTTTATCTCCTCTCTTATTTTCTCAATCCATTTTGCAAGAAATACAAACTCATCCATATTTCGATTATCCGACTCTATATATCTTTCACATTTGTTAAACCCTGTCTCAAGATCCAAACCACGAGTCCTTCCGTCAAATGCTGCTGCCTTGACAATCTCCGCACCATCCGGTACTGCATCCATACCCAGATATTTCGCAAGATCCAGTTTAAGTCTTTTAAACATCACTTCAAGGACATAGGAGTTGGCTTTAGAGACCTTGTAAATATTGGATAACGCGTGAATATTTTCATTTTCGGCCCTTTTAACGGTTTCGAATACAACAACAGGCTTTCCAAGTCTCTTTGACATTGAAAGGAATAGAACTCCAAAGCCCAATACAATCTGAATGAATACAAGCACTCCGCTAAAACCGATAAGATCTCTAACAGTAAGACCTTCCCCTATATTGTGGTAGTACTCGTTAAAATACACCACTCTATTGCCGATTTTATCTAAAATATCTATAAAGGAAACAGCACCGCTCTTATCCCTCAACCCCTCATTCACAAAGAATTCGGTGCTTTTGCAAGCATACATGGTGCCTTCGCCTACTTTGTATGTTGTCCATTCATTATATGATTGAACTTTTCCGCTGTAAATTGCACCCAGGTCTTCAAGAAGACCGCTGTTCTCTTCAAACTCATCATAAATAAGAACAAGGGTATTTCCTCTTTCAAACCATTTTTTCATGTACTTGATCTCTGTTTCCTCATGCAGGGTGTGATAATCAGGCTGTATAATCACCATAGTCACAGAATCAGGCATAAACCTAATTGTTTTCTTGTATCGTACTGCTTCGTATCCCATTTTTTCCGTCAGTAGATACAAAGCCTTTTCCCCCTCAGGATCTACGCTGTATGAAGTATATTTGCCATACTTCCTTCCATCCTTCATTCCTGCCGTAATGATTCCTACCAGCACCAAAAAAGCGGCTATCAATATGAAAATAATTATTTTTGAAATAATCTTCTTATTTCTCATGAATTTACCTCCCCTATTATAGAGGAATATTCGAGAAACCATTTATCAAATAATTCCTTGCTCAAATTCCTGTTACCATACCAGCATCTGTTAAAAACCCTGGTAAACTCCAGAGTTCTTTCTAAATGAATAAAATCTTTCATGGTTAACTCATTCATGTACTCCTTATTTGTCTTTGCCTTGTTTATCAATATGAGATTCTGTTCATTTAGTTTAAGGATAAGTGACAGGTACAAAAAACGTATTCCCTGCCTGAAATCACCGTTTTTATAAAACTCCATAGCCTGAAGTTTTACCTCCTCAGGATCCTTAAGCTGACTTAAAAGTTCGGAATCTTCCTCTTCCTTAAGCCTTTTGTTATTTCTCCTGTATTTCATTATCAAATAAACTATCGCTGCAACCATCAGAATCAAAAGAATAGAAACAAAAATATAGAATATAATCCCATGCCCGGAGAAATTAACCCGGGGCTTAATGGGCAAATCCCCTGTGGGAGGTTTCCATTGCCCTAATGCTCTTCTAATCCTATCTAGTATGTCCTCCACAATATCAGAAAACCTTTCCAATAGGGTTTTCTCCTTGTTTGACTCTTGAAACTCCTTTGATGAGAATATGTCGTTCAAATGGTCCTCAACCTGCTGCTCCCTTTCCTGTGTCATGGCAAAAGAAGAGCACGGTAATAATATGTTTAGTATTATCAAACATGTCGAGACTATAAAGAATATTCGAGCTATCTTTTTTCTTTTTTCTCTATCATTCATGAATATAATGTCATGCATTAATATGAATACCTCGGTTTTTATATTTTTACTTCATAGGTAATACTGTTACATTTTATACCTATTTATTATCTCCTGCCAATAATTTATCCACCTTTACTTCCAAATCGAATCCCTCATTATTTATCTTGCAGTTGATAAAAATTATAGTAGTAACAGTTGCTAAAAATGGGTAAAAAAGTGCATACCCCAACTGTATAAAAGAAGTGGCAGCAAGCTGTATCTGTCTGTATAATTCATTATCGGCAAAAGAAACAAGGACAGTGATCCCTACTGATATGGAAGGTATAAACACATATATAAGCCCTCCGGCTAACAAAGCAAAAAATGAATTCCAGAACATTTTCTTTGTTAATTCGGCACTTCTTGCTATCCCCTCTGTTGCTCCTTTATTTTCAACTGCTATGGCCTGAACACCTAGTCCGAATTTGATGTAAAATAGTCCTAAACCCAGCAAGATACCAAACACACAAGCTATCAACAATACAACACCTAGAAAAATCAGAATACCTACCATAATGCGACCTGCTCCTGCAAAAAATGACATCCCTGCTCCAAACATAAACAATCCGATAATAAGCAGCAAATAGAACACAAATACTATTCCCATAATTGCACCCGACATTATGAGGTAAAACAGAAGCCTGTATCCTAGTATTTTAAATATTTTCTTAAAACTATCCCTTATAACCTCTTTTAAAGCAACACACTTATCATTGACAACATCGTTATATACAACTTTAGTAATAGCTGCCTGCAGAACACCATTTATCGTGAGAAAATAGCATGCATAAACAAAAAACAATCCTATGCTGACAAGCATAAAAGCTATAACAAGCGAAAAACTTGGTTCACCTCCAGATGTCAACCTATTGAGGTCATTAGATATGTATCCTGATAAAAACACATATAAAAGGGCAAAAGGAACATACATAATAAGTGTCAAAACTGTAAGCTTTTTTGCGTTTCTTTTATATACTTCAATGGAATAATCAACTATATCTGCTGCCGACATTTTTTTCAGTCTGGTTTCAATATCTCTCATTTAAACCTCTTTTCATAGGAATAATATAAGTAAATGACACTATAAAACATTTTACTATTTTTTAGTTAGAGACTCAATACAAATAATAAAAATAACTTTAATATAAAAGGACTGCTCTTTTGAAGAGGCAGCCCTTACTTAAACTCAATTGATATATATTATTTACGCCCGATACCAAACCATCCGACAACCATCCTGAAAAAGAGACGGACAAATGATGCCTTTTTTACTTCAGTACTTGCCACTATATCTTCTTTTCCGATTACTTTACCGCCGGCCTCAAAGGTTATCTCTCCTATTTTTTGTCCTTGTTTGACCGGTGCTTCAATAGACTCAATCATCTTTACATTTTGCTTTATCTCATCTTTGTTTCCTTTTTTAACCATAAGACTTACATCTGCCTTTAAAATCCCTTTTACGCTGGTGTCTACTCCTTTTGTAACTTCTGCCGTACCCAATTCTTCGCCCTTATTTTTTAATTTGGCAACTTCATAATTTGCAAATCCATAATCCAGCAATTTTTTAGCCTCAGCAAATCTTGTGTTGGAATCAGGTTCACCTAAAACAACTGCAATGATCTCCATTTCGTTTCTTTTTGCCGATGCTGACAGGCAATATCCTGCTTTAGTTGTAAAGCCGGTTTTTAAGCCGTTTGCACCTTTATATGTGTTTATAAGTCTGTTGGTATTATCCAGATCAAATTGTCCATTTCTGAATTTATCCTGCCATATTGAAGTTATTTCAAGTATTTTCGGATGCTTTTCAATAAGCTCAGCAGACATTTTTGCGATATCGGAAGCAGAACTGTAGTGCCCATCATCCGTCAAACCGTTGCAATCCAAAAAGTGTGTATTTGTCATGCCTAATTTCTTAGCCTTCTGATTCATCTCATCGACGAATGCTTCCTCACTCCCGCTGATTTTTTCAGCCAGAGCAACCACTGCATCGTTGGCAGAGTGAATTGCAACTGCTTTCAACATTTCCATTACCGTAAACTCTTCTCCAGGCTTCAAATAAACCTGTGAACCACCCATATTATATGAATGCTCCGACACCGGCACCATATCTTCATAGGAAATCTTGCCCCCATCAATAGCCTCCATTATAAGAAGCATTGACATGACTTTTGTTATACTTGCAAGTGGAAGCTCCTCATGGCTGTTTTTCTCAAACATTATAGTTCCCGTAGCTGCATCAATGAGCATTGCTGCCTTAGCTTTCAATTCCAGTGCCTTGGTCACTTCTTCCTTCTTGGCGGTGGTAGTCGCTGCCTGACTTGTATTTTTTTGAGGTGCTGCAACCACTGGTATTATAGAAGTATTGGCAACCAGTGTTGCAATCAATATAAATATGACACTCACTTTTCTAATCACTAAAATCCCCCCGATTTTAATTTTTAAAGTAGGGCAGAATTATATTTTCTAATGTATTACTATGCTTTATGGATTTAATATATTCTGCTATAACTATTTTTCATTGAGAGCCAGAACTGATAGTATTTCAATGTTATTATAATTTCTGTTCCCGATAAGTTAAAGTGTAATTTGTAGATGGAGCACCATATAATGCAAAAAACTGCCACTATAAGGCAGTTTTTATAATTGAGAATAGCAAATGGAATATATTACACAAATCTTTTTACTCCCAATGAATCCATATAGGCAAGGATTAATGGCCTTGCAATTGGCTTATCATTTGAAAAGTTGATTGAGCTTTCTAATATCTCCACAGCTTTAGAAATACTGTCTTTATTATTTGTATAAAGCTTTGTCACTAAATCACCCTTATTTACTTTATCATATGTCTTTTTTTTAAGTATCAAACCAGCTGTGTAGTCTATTTGACTTTCCTTATTCTCCCTGCCGGCACCTAATATCATGGACACAATCCCTAATGAGTCTGTCTTGATACTCTCTATAAATCCATCACAAGGAGCCCTGTATTCATACACATACATACTTTCCCCAAAAATTTTATAACATTCTATAACCTCATGATTTCCATTTTGTCTCTTTATAAGCTCTGAAAATTTTCTTAAGGCACTTCCATCAAAAATGCATTGCTCTACCATTTCAATACATTTTTCATAGCTTCCCTTACCTGCACCCTCAAGCATTCTGGCTGCAAGTTCAATACACAATCTTTTAAGATCCTCCGGTCCTTTTCCCTTTAGTGTATCTATAGCTTCAATAACCTCCAGCGAGTTACCGACAGCATTTCCAAGAGGCATATTCATGTCGGTTATTAGTGCAGAAGTTCTCCTGCCCAGGCTTTCTCCTATCTCAATCATAGTCCTGGCCAGAGCAGCAGAATCCTCAAATGTCTTCATAAATGCACCGCTGCCAGTTTTAACATCCAAAACAATACTGTCCGCACCAGAAGCCAGTTTCTTACTCATAATGCTGCTTGCTATAAGTGAAGTATTATTTACAGTAGCAGTAACATCCCTTAAAGCATAAAGCTTCTTATCTGCAGGAGCCAGATTCCCTGTCTGGCATGCTATAGAGAGACCTATTTCCTTTACATTGGCCAAAAACTCGTCCATGCCAAGTGATGTTCTAAAGCCTGGAATTGATTCCAACTTATCAATGGTGCCTCCTGTATGTCCAAGCCCTCTGCCTGACATCTTGGCAACTGGAACCCCGCAGGCTGCGACAATAGGTGCCACCACAAGAGTTGTTTTGTCACCCACTCCTCCGGTGCTGTGTTTATCAACCTTGATACCAGGAATGCTTGAAAGATCAATCTTATCTCCCGAATCAGCCATTATTATTGTAAGGTCCGCCGTTTCCACCCTATTTAATCCCTTAATAAAAGCAGCCATCAAAAGAGCAGAGGCTTGATAATCAGGTATTTCTCCGCTACAGTATCCATCAATAAAATATTTCAACTCGTCAAAGGACAGCACATTACCATCTCTTTTTTTCTCTATAATATCGTACATCCGCATTTTAACCCCTCCTAAGAATATCCGGCAGGAAGCTTATACCTGGAATATCAGCTTTTAATTCCAGGTATTCTGATATAGTTGCAGCAATATCGGAAAAAGTGTTTCTTGTGCCAAGGTTCACATTGCTTCTAGCACCATTGCCGTATACCAGCAACGGAACATATTCCCTGGAGTGATCTGTACTTGGAGTTGTGGGATCACAGCCATGGTCTGCGGTTATAATAAGAATATCCTCCTCTTTCAATTGTCCCAATATCTCGGGAATTCTGCCATCGAATTCAACTAGTGCCTTTGCATAGCCCTCTGCATCATTACGATGTCCATAAACCATATCAAAGTCAACAAGGTTGGTAAAAATAATACCCTCAAAGTCCTCACTCATATATTGGAGGGTCCTATTGACTCCATCCATATTATCATGGGTATGTACGGCATGAGTAATCCCCTGGCCGCCGTATATATCCTCTATTTTACCTACCGCCTTAACTAAAAGTCCCTTTTCATAGGCATAATCAAGTACTGTTTTTCTTAATGGCTTTAGTGAAAAATCCCTTCTTTTGTCTGTCCGTTTAAAGCTTCCTATCTCGCCTGTAAAGGGCCTTGCTATTACTCTTCCTACTGCATGTTGGCCTGTCAGCAGATTTCTTGCTATGTTACATATTTCATAAAGTCTTTCAACAGGTATAACACCCTCATGAGCAGCAATTTGGAATACACTGTCAGCCGATGTATATACTATAGGAAAGCCGGTTTCAACATGCTTTTTTCCAAGCATGTCTATAATTTGGGTTCCCGATGCTGTGATATTTCCGATGGTTTTTAATCCAATCCTGTTTTCAAATTCATGGATTATTTCTTTAGGAAATCCGGAAGGATAGACCGGGAAAGCCTTATCTAAAATCACACCCGCAATTTCCCAATGTCCTGTAGTGGTATCCTTTCCCTTAGATTGTTCTGTCATTCGTCCAAAGCATCCCTTTGGAGAATCACATTTAACATATCCCTTTAAATTATCAATATTCCCAAGGCCAAGCTTTTCCAAGTTAGGCAGTCTCAAACCTCCAACGGCAGCTGAAATATTACCTAATGTATTGCTTCCGGTATCACCGTAAAAGGTTGCATCCGGCAGTTCACCCATCCCCACACTATCCATTACAACAAGCACAATTCTTCTCATGCTATTGCCTCCTTACTGAATAAATCAGGTATTTGACTAATCCCCATATTCATTAACATATTAATATGTTTAATAAAACAAAAGAACTATAAGAATATCTCTTACAGCTCATATCATACAACTATATTATACTATAAATATTAATCTGTGCCAAACGCTTAAGCCCTTGGATGAGTCTTTTTATAGACTTCCTTAATTTTGTTTTTAGCAATCTGGGCATATACTTGTGTTGATGAGATATCAGAATGTCCTAGCATCTCTTGTATTGACCTTAAGTCTGCACCATTTTCAAGTAAATGTGCTGCAAAGGAGTGACGTAAAGTATGAGGTGTTATATCCTTATTGATTTTCGCCTGATTTTTATACTGTTTTATTATTTTCCAAAATCCCTGTCTTGTAAGCCTTCCTCCGTTTATGTTGACGAACAGGGCTTTCTCATCCGGCTTTTGGATCAAGAGGTTTCTTGACTTGTTCAGATACTCTATTAATGCATTTACTGCTATAGAACCAATTGGTATTACTCTCTCCCTAAGTCCTTTATTGCACTTAATAAATCCTAGCTCCAGATTCACCTCTGACAGGTTTAAATTAATAAGCTCCGATACCCTTATACCTGTTGCATAAAGAAGCTCCAGCATTGCTTTATCCCTATATCCCTTTAGATCTACGCACTTTGGCTGATCGAGCAAAAGTTCAACTTCATGGGTTGAAAGAATCTGAGGAAGCTTTTTTTCCACTTTAGGGGAATCAAGGTCAACAGTCGGATCATTATCAATCAATGAGTTCTTATACATATATTGATACAGAGATCTTATTGATGCCAGATTCCTTGAAATAGTCGAAACTGCTCTTCCTTTCTTCTGCAAGTGCAAAAGATAGGTTATTACCGTAGTCTTATTGGTATTAGTTATGTTAAGCAAGTTGATTTCTTTCAAATAGGATATGTACTGCTCAATATCTCTTTTATAGGACTGCAGAGTGTTTAAAGACAGCCGCTTATCCTTCTCCAAAAACAGAATAAACTTTTGAATTATTCCTTCCATTAAAACTTCCCCTTCTCTTTTTAAATAATTTCTTTTATTAAAACTTAAAAGTTTTATTTTCAATAAAACCCTTAATATGGTATAAATTTTACAATATACCAACAACAATGCAAAAATTTATTGGCTTTAATAATATTAAATAGATTTTTATAAATATTCTACCATTTAGATTTTAATATATTTCGTAATATTTTTAAAGCAATATTTGTTAATAATCGAAAAAAATCCATCTTATTATTAATACTTTTTGATACATGCATTCCATGTTACCTAATTAATATTATTTAGTATAAACAACCTTTAGTATGATTATTGACAATTCGTATCCATTATAAACATCAATTTGAAAATATTGGTGAGATAACCCTAATTAAAACAGGTGAGATATAAACTTCCATAAATATACCTGCTATCATCACCATTGTTATAAATACTGTAGAAAAGCAATATGATATAAGGTTGCTCTTTAAACTTTCTTTTGAAATTCTCTTTATTGACTTATTCTTTATTATGCTAAGTGAAAATTTTATCCCATTAACCCCTAAAATAATTATGCATGGCAGTAATATTATTTCTTTGAGAAGCAATGAACTTATAATAAAAATAACACCTTTTATACCAAATGTCTGTATTAAGAGCCCTGAGCCAAAACCCGTTAGAAATCCCCTTATCCCAACGAATACAAAAATAAAAGGAATACCTATTATACACACGCCAAGCAACCAAATAACAACAATTTGCTTTATGTTTTCCATTAAAGAAACCTTGAATAACTCTGCATTATTTATGTCCTGTTTATCAAACAACTGCAGAAATCCTTGAAAATAGTTCTTTAGCTCTTCTCTTTGAATCACCGTCAATCCATTTACTGTAAAAGCACCTATTGTCACTCCAATTATAAAAGCAAGCAAAAGTAAAAAGTAAATGCTTGAGTTGGACTTTATGTGTTTTACAAAAGCACCTTTTGCATTAGAAAACAATTCTTCGCCTCCTTCTACAATTCCATGGCTTATTAACTCCTTATATTGAATTTTATGCAACAAAATTTCAAAAAATTACAATCCACATATAATGTAAACCTAATGTTTTTAAATATTTTTTATATATTTGATAAGCACATTTAATATAGAAAAGAGCTTCCGCCCACAACCCGGAAGCTCTTGCAATGTTCTTGCTAAATAGTTTTATATGTTAAAACTTAATGTCTCCTTTAATTATCTTATCCGCCATCAGAACACCCACAATTGTTTTTGCATCGGTAATCTCGTGGCTGAGTATCATGTCAACAAGCTTATTGATTTGATATTTTTCACATGCTACGAATTCATCCTCATCAGAATGTGCTTCCCCTTCTTTAAGCCCTCTTGCCACATATAAGTGGAGTACCTCGTTACTGAATCCCGGTGCACTGTGGATACTTATAAGGTGCTTTACTTCATCAGCTGCAAGGCCGGTTTCTTCGCTCAATTCCCTGACAGCACAGACCTTGGGATCTTCTCCGTGATCAAGTTTCCCGGCAGGCAATTCAAGGGTAGTTTTTTCAATAGGCTTCCTGTACTGCCTAACCATATATATTTCTCCGTTATCTGAAATGGGTATTACTACAGACGCCCCAGGATGCAAAACTACGTCCCTGGTTGCTTTTTTTCCATCAGGCAAAACTACCTCAAGAGTTTCAACATCAATAATACTTCCTTTATATGTATGTTCTCTTCCTATGGTTTTTTCCTCAAAATTCATAATCTCCACCTCATTAGTCTCGTTTATTTTGGTTCTTTTTAATTTCTCCGGTTGCCAGTTTGTCGCATCTGTTATTGTATTCATTATCGCTATGCCCTTTTACTTTAATCCATGTAATCTTATGAATGTAATTTAGCCTGTCCAATTCCTTCCACAACTCTATGTTCTTCACTTGTTCCTTGCTAGAGTTAACCCAGCCGTTCTTCTTCCAGATTATCAGCCATTTCTTTTCAAACCCATTGATAAGATATGCACTGTCACTGTAGAGTTCAACTTCACAAGGTTCTTTTAGCCTTTTTAAGGCTTCTATTGCAGCGGTCAGTTCCATTTTGTTGTTGGTGGTATCTTCTTCGTAGCCTGAAATCTCCATCTCCTTCTCGCCATACTTTAGTATAGCTCCCCAACCGCCGTTTCCAGGGTTACCTGAGCATGCACCATCTGTGTAAATAATAACCTTCTTCATTAAGACTCCTTATTTATATCTTTTGCATACTGCTTTCCAATTTCCCTTGCCCTTTTGGTACATTCATTCATAGCATCAATAATAGCATATCTGAATCCGTTTTTCTCCAAGGTACTTACCGCTTCAATGGTGGTGCCGGCTGGAGAGCACACCTGGTCTTTAAGCTCTCCAGGGTGTTTACCTGTTTCAAGTACCATCTTTGCTGAACCAAGCACTGCTTGTGAAGCCAGTTTGTATGCCAGATTTCTGGGAATGCCCGAAAGCACCGCTGCATCAGCCATAGCCTCAATAAACATGAAAACATATGCAGGACTGCTGCCGGTGAGGGCCGTCACCTCGCTCATAAGCTTTTCGTCCAGTACTTCCACTTTCCCCATTGTTTCAAACAAAGGAAGAACCAACCCCAAGTCATCCTTACTTATATTATTGTCAAATGAAACCAGTGTCATACCTTCCCCAACAAGGGCAGGAGTGTTGGGCATGGTTCTGATTACCTTTTTATCACTGCCTAATATCCCTTTATACAGGCTTATTGGCAAACCAACGGCCACTGAAACAAGTATTTTATCACTATTGAAGCTTTCCTTACAGGCATCCAGTACGATTTTAACCAGATTGGGTTTAACAGCCAAAATTATTAAATCCGACTTTTTAACAATCTCACCAGCAGATCCCAGCACATTTATGCCTGTCTCACTTTTTAACGTATTTACCTTATCGGTATCAACATCAAAAATATATATATTCCCAGGCTTAATAAGCCCCGACTTGGCAATGCTCTTTACCATTGCGGCACCCATATTTCCGGCACCAATAAATCCCAAGCTAATATCCATAAGTTCCTCCTTAAGTTATGCAGCTCAATTATACTTTATCTGTAAATGATTTAATTTCCTTTAATATAATATCACAATTCTACCTAAAATCCAGATGAAAAAATAAATATTATTAAAAAGATTATAATACCCATTGACATAATCGCTTACCTGTTTTATAATAAATTACGTCACTTGAAGGGGAGTAGCGCAATTGGTAGAGTAGCGGTCTCCAAAACCGTCGGCTGCAGGTTCGAGTCCTGTCTCCCCTGCCAAAAGTCCCAAGGGTTTTCACCCTCGGGACTTTTTTATTGTCTAGAAAATTACGGCGTACTTAATACCACAATTCTCCTACTTTTATCATCATTCATACCTATCAAAATACTATATCTGCAGTTTGAGTTTTTGCATCCCATTTAATACTGCAGCCAAGTTGGCTGAAAACAGCTCTAAGCGGAACACAGAGTGAATCCCCCAAATAACTTGGAAAATACGGAAGTTTTACAGACCTTCCGTTGACATCCATGATTAAATTGTTAGGCTTTATCTTTATAGTTGTCTGGTCTTTGGTAACAACAGCTTCTTTATTTAAGGAATCCCAATTAACTGTACATCCAACCAATTCTGAATAAAATCTGAGAGGTACTATAACATAATTGTGTTCAATTTGGGTAAACGGATAATAATTAGTCAAATTCATCTGCGGTACTAAAGTTTGAGTCCAGAGTGAATAGTTTTTAAAATTAATGGATATTACTTTGCCACAGTAGATAGAAGTTTCTGCGGATATATTTTTTTCCAACCCGTTTTCAAATACACCCTTTACAAGATAGGTATATTTTTGTCCGTGCTGAACTTTTGTATCAATATATTGTATTTCCGACAAGGGTTTATTGTTCAAAGGCTTTGAGTCCCATGTACCTGATGCACTTTTCCGGTATACATTATATCCTGCTATTCCCTCTTGAAAACTTTCATCCCATAAGAGACTTACTTTATCCATACCGCTATTAATACGGATATTTCTCAGACCATACACATCACCATTGGGCCATCCACCGCTTAAAGGTTCCCATATACTGTACCCCCAAAGCTTCCAACTGCCCTGTACAATTTCGGCATCACTTGAAATGTACAATATAATATCGCCTGTATACTCCTTACCCGTTTTTTCACATATTTCTTTAAATGTACCTGTTATTTTATATCCTGAGTCAATACCTTCCACAGTTCCTTCAATATAACCATTGTTATGATCATAGTAACCCCTAATATGATATCCAGCTCGAGCTAAGGTAAAATTCCAAAAATCAGCAAAGTATAGACGTGGAATAACATTCAAGGGATCTTCCACTGTTTTGTCCACAAAAGTTTTTGATACGCTGATTAATTCTTTATCATAAATAACAGAGTTTGGGTTACCATTAATAAAAATTCTAGCATTGTAAATACCTTTATTTGAAGGTACTATTACCTTCATCTCTCCTTCTGTTTTGTACCATAGAGACTTTGAAAATTCGCCAATGTTGATTGTTGCGGGCACATCCTTTGGTAAACCGGAATATTTTACTGTTATTTCTTCGCAGGGATTTAGTGTATGTTTATCTACTTTTAACTGAATATTATTATATGTTGTTATGTATAGTTCTTTTGGCATTGGCAGTTCTATCTGACTAGCTGAACTGGATATATGGTTAACCGGAAACATTGAGGTTACACAGACTGCAATAAGTATTGCTAACAATGATTTTATTTTCATAAGCCACACCCTTCTATATATTATTTAGATAAAAACCGCTTCAAGTTTAATGTGTTTATAAAATTCTCATAGCTGCTTATACCATATATTAGGTGTTTTGGCAACATTTTATACCTGCTAAAAAAATATGGTGCCTAGATATATGAAAAGCTATTAATCCATTACACTTTTCACAAATCGAGACACCATAGCTCACTATAATACTATTTTATTCCTAACAATTGTGTCAGTATTTTCCAAAATCCAAATCACTGAGTGTCAGAGTCTTTTTTCCCTTGCCCTTTATAGTCTTTGGAGAGTCATTTGCATTCCTTCTTGGCTGCACAGCTTCAGCTAAAGAACCGGAATTATGACTTCCCCTCAGCCTGAACCTTGCCATGTTGTCATTGAGAAGCTTTGCCTGCATCATTAGCTCTTCACTGGCAGCTGCACTTTCTTCCGCTGTAGCAGAATTTATTTGTATTACCTTTGAAACCTGTTCAATTCCAATGTTTATCTGTGTAATTCCGCTTGCCTGTTCATTGGAAGCAGTTGCAATATCCCCTACAAGACCTGCAACCTTTGTGGAGCTTTCAACTATGCTGACAAGAGAAGTTGCTGTTTCATTGGCAATCTTGGTTCCGCTTTCAACCTTTTTTATGCTGCTTTCTATGTACTCGGTTGTTTCATGAGCAGCATCTGCACTTCTTGCAGCCAGGTTTCTTACCTCTTCAGCAACTACAGCAAAACCTTTACCATGCTGTCCCGCTCTTGCCGCTTCAACAGCAGCATTTAATGCTAGAATATTGGTCTGGAATGCAATTTCATCAATAACCTTAATTATCTTTGATATATTTTCTGATGCATCATTTATCTCTTCCATGGCTTTTAACATATCACTCATTCTTTGATTTCCTTTTATCGCATTTTCTTTAGCTTCAAGGGCAAGTTGATTTGCAAGTGATGCATTTGTAGCATTCATCTTTGTTTGATGTGCAACCTGGGTTATGCTGGATGAAAGCTGCTCAGTCGAGCTGGCTTGTTCAGATGCTCCTTGCGACAGCTGCATACTTCCCTCTGACACATGTGTTGAGCCATTGGCCACCCTTTCAGATGCATTTCTTATATCGCCTATAAGCTTGTTCAATTCTCTTATTATTGAGTTTATAGAATCTGATATGTGCCTAAAATCACCATCATATTCTCTTACCTCATCTATATCCATATTTCCTTCAGATATTTGTTTTAACACATATGATATCTCGTCTACAATACCCTTCAGATTAAAAATTGTTGTGTTCACTGAATCTGAAAGTTTTGAATATTCACCCTTATATTCATTTTTCATCAACACACTTAAATTACCCTTTGCAACTTCACTCATAACGCCTGATATATCATTCATAGGCTCAACTATGGCATCAAGAGTGGAGTTTATACCTTCAACTATTTTTCTGAATTCTCCATGGTGCTTTTGACTATCAGCTCTAGTACTTAGCAAACCGGACATTGCTGCATCTGTCAGGGTTTTGGTGTCTAATACCATCTCATGCAATGTGTTTTTTAATTTGTCCATACTTTTTGCTAAGTTATCTTTATCAGACCTGACTATTATTTTAACATCCAAATTACCTTTGGCAATTTCCCAAGCCGCATCAGTCTTGAGCTTGATATCATTTGTCATTTCCATGAACGCTTTTTTAAGTCGCCCAACCTCGTCCTTTGAATCCAAATTAAAACTTATCTCCGTATCCCCCATGGAAATCCTTTCTGCTGCCTCAGTAAGTTCATTTATCGGTCTGGAAATCCTATTCACAAGTAAATATGTGAAAATAAGGATTCCTAGAAATATAAGAAAGTCTATTATGAGGATTGCGATTATATTTCTGTTTTTATCGCTTGAACTTATTTTTATTATTTCTTCGGTCCCGGAATCTATCATTTCTCCGATGAGGTTCATAGCCTCCCTGGCTATATTGAAATCATTATCGTTAGCCGGAGGTTTAACTTCCCCTGAGTTCATTGACACAATAGTAGCATCCTTCCAAGTATTGAAGTCCTTTGCATATTCATCAAAGTATTGATATATAAGTTTACCGTTTTTATCCTTATATGTACTCCAAAAACCATCATCCAGCGGGAATTTGCTTCTAGCATTCAAAACACGCTCTGAAGCTTCCTGCGTATTCTGTTCAAAGCTTTCTTTATTTTTTTCCTTATCCTTCATAGCTGAACTTTCATAAAAAAACATCTTCGAGGCAAGCATTGCCTGGTACATATCACGATCAGCATTTAAAACAAGTGATATGGCTTCATAGTTTTGTTTTTTTATTTTGTTATCCATATTGCGAAACATTGAATTAAGGCTCAGAGCTGCAAGCAGTGAAATAAAAATCATCGCCAATAATGGTACTGAAACTGTAAAAAACAATTTTGACCTTACAGAAAAATTCTTAAACATTATTTTCCTCCTCATTTTTTAGTTTTATTTGCAAATCATAGTTAGCTTCTAGTAATATATCGGCTATTTTTTTAAAATTCATAGAAATAAAAAACACTTTAAATCCCAAAATAGATTTAAAGTGTTTTTTATTTACTATATTAAAAATGCTAAATATACTAACAACTATTAATCAATAATCTGCAGAAGTCTTTGAGAAATGCCTTGAAACGACAATAACATCGCTCATATTAACAGCACCATCCAGATTCAAATCAGTGTTAATGTTATATAGTGCACTGCCGGATATTGAATTAAATGCTTTTGCAATCTCCAAAATATCCGACATATTTATAGAATTGTCCTGAACTCCATTTTTTATGATGTCACCGGCCCACATCATTATAGGAGTCTGAGAGTTACTAAGCTCAACATTTTTATTAATGACAACATTCTTTATTTCTCTATATAGATAGTTGGCTTTGCTTATCTTAACTATCTGAGAAGTCGCACTACTTGGAACTCCTGTTATCTCAAAATATCCGCTGCTGTCTGTTAGAGCGCTTTTCCCGGTATCTGCAATCTCAACTTTGAAACCTGACTTTAAAGCTGCTGCTGCAGATGCAGAAATCTGCAAATCAGGCAATATATAGCCTGAAACCTTATACCCTGTGCCTGAAGGTGTAGCAGAAGAGCTGGGCGTAGGTGTCCCTGATTTAGTAGGCGTTGGAGGTGCCTCATCCGGCCCTTTACCAAAGACTATTTCGTCGCCTAAGAACAACGGACACTTTTCCGTTATAACATATTCATCTCCAAGACCTTCCCTGCTATAATCATTTTTTGCATTCCAATTACCCTTGAAATTTTTATCCTGTGCTGCAACAAGGGCAAATTGTATTTCACGGGAAGCATATATTTGCCTTCCCTGCCAATCAAATTCAACATAATATGTACCCTTATCATCATGCTTAATAAGACCTGAATATTTTGCTTTTCCATCAAAGCACTTTTCATTTTCATCGTAATATACTTCCATATGAACATCGTCAATGGACTGACCTGCACTTAACAATTCGCTGATATTAAAATAATAGCGTACCTTCATACCAGTCTCGTAACGAGGAGGATATGCACTTTCATTATGGATACGAAGGGTAATTTGTGATCTTTCATTATTTTCCTGGCTGGTACTTACTTTAGCTTCCACAAAAAACTCCAATGGTCTGGTTTCTTTTGGCGGGAAATCCGGTACCGGTTTATGACCCTCTCCATAATAAGTATAAAGCCCTGCACAAGCACCCACAAAAGCAGCATTATAGTCGATAGCTACTTCGTTATAAATAAAATCAGATGTTATATCCTTATGGAAGTCTTTTGCATCTGGCCCTCCAACTAAAGCACCCCATAAAGTATGTACCTGGTCTTTAGGATTATCCATATTAAGCGTTTTAGAACCATGGGATGCACGATGATGCGGATGTGAGGCACTATTGGGTGCATAGCCAACAATATAGGCTCTATCCATTGGATTGTTTCCCATTATATATTCCATTTGATTCTTTGACCAATCAGTAAAAGCAGTGTTTCCAGTACATTTTCTATATACCATTGCACAAAGCTGGGCAGCTGTATTGTATCTGGCAGAACCGTATGGGTTTAACATACTGAATCCTGCAGGGGTTTTTGCAAGGAAGTTGGTGTCCTTGGGATTTTCGTGGCCAGCTCCGGACCAATATTCCAGATTCCATCTAAAAATATACCAATCTCTTTGGGTATTTGTTATCGGTGCAAGTTTTGCAAATACTCCGCCCCATACAGTATCCCAGCAGTGAACCCAAATGTTCTGCCAATCGTTGCCTGTATCAATGATAATTCTCTGCATGTAACCTGTATATTTTCCACTTGCATCAGTGGCTACAATATGATCTATGTATTCCTTTTTTCCTGTTGCTATATTAAGCCAGACTGCAGCCCAGGACATTTCGTCGTAATCATAGGATGACATGTAATATTCATCAGAATACCCTAGTCCTCTATATTTCCTTGCAAAATCATATAGTGCAATGGCCGTATCGAGACATTTCTTCGCATATTCCGGGTCCTCATCTTTAAAATTCAGATAGTTAATGGCAAGGGAAGCTGCTGCACCGGCACATTGGTCACTCGCAGGTTTCTCAGAAGTAGCAAAATATGCAGGTCTTTCAAAGTCCTTAATCATTTTTGAGTTTTGAAGTTCCGGCGGATTCCACCAGTCATGGTCTATATCACCTTCTCCTACCACATAACAGAAAGCGATAACATTACCGTCTTTGTCCCTGAATGTGGATCTAAGTAAATAATCGTTAAACCATCTGAGTATATCTTCAATATGTGCTTTTTCACCAATTTTTATATATGCGTCTCGAAACTCGTAATACCCCCAACCTACAGTTGAGGCTGCATAAGTTTGTGGAAGACCGAACTTAACGTGATCTCCAGCATCATGCATACCACCGCTCAAATCCAATGAGCCGTTCCCATCGGGATCGAGTATTGACCTATATTTGTCTATAAAGCTTTGAGACAAGTTTGTTCCCCTAAAACTTTCTGTCAAGGGAATCAACGGTAACTCCTTATCCTCCACATGACAATCTCCACGCCATTCGAGACGACCACCTGTTATACCTGGCCCACATTTATTTGCATCATAGAAATAAAGTGAAAGCTGAAGAGCCTTCGCAAAGTTGTACTCGGGTACAGCATTAGCCCTTAATGGAATGCAGATTACTGAACTTATCAAAAAACTGAGACTAAGAAGTGCAACTAAGCTTTTCTTTAAAAAAACTTTCTTCGCCATATAAATTTGCTCCCCCTAAAATTATTTAAATATTTGCAAAATATAATTTTACATACTTAATCTAATCATATGTTTATTAATCCTAAGAGTCAATTGCTGTGATTGGCTTTAATTAATAATAATTGTCCTAATTCTTACATTTATCTATAAAAATCACGACAACTAATAAAAAGAACTGAGAAGCATATAAGCCCTCAGTTCTTAGAATCTTGCACTATTTTGATCGTTATATCTTATTGAAAGCTATTATTTAAATCTATTCCTTCTTAAGAAAGTAGGAATATCAAGCTCATCACTCTGACTTGAATTGTTATAATTGCTAGCTGCAGGCTGTTGCTTTTCGTTTGCAGGCGGATTAGCCACATTTCTTTCCTGCTGTCTTTCTGAGCTTCTGTCAAAAGAAGGCTTTTCCATCTTTTTAACAATAGGCCCCTTGTCAAACCCTGTAGCAATCACAGTTATAAGAATCTCATCCTTCAGGTTTTCATCAATAACAGCACCGAATATAATATTAGCATCAGGGTCAGCAGACTGCTGAACCAACTCTGCTGCAGTATTTACTTCAAACAGCCCAAGATCGGCACCACCTGTAATATTAAGAAGAACCCCGCGTGCTCCATCTATGGATGTTTCCAACAGAGGACTATGAATGGCTTGCCTTGCTGCTTCCTCAGCCCTGTTTTCACCTGCTGCCCTACCGATACCCATATGTGCTATACCTGTGTTGAACATAATTGTCTTAACATCGGCAAAGTCAAGATTAACAAGACCCGGTACGGCAATAAGGTCGGATATACCCTGCACACCCTGTCTCAAAACATCATCAGCAATTCTGAATGCATCTACTATGGATGTCTTCTTCTCAGCTACCTGCAAAAGTCTGTCATTTGGAATGGTAACCAGAGTATCCACTGTAGATTTGAGGGTTTCAATCCCCCTTTCAGCATGCTGCATTCTTTTTCTTCCTTCAAACATAAAAGGCTTTGTAACAACACCAACTGTCAAAATTCCCATTTCCTTGGCAATCTGAGCTACCACAGGTGCCGCTCCTGTACCTGTTCCGCCACCCATACCGGCTGTAACGAATACCATATCCGCACCTTTTATAGCTTGAGCAATTTCATCCTTGCTCTCATTTGCTGCCTTTTCACCGATTTCAGGATTGGCACCTGCACCCAAGCCCTTTGTCAGTTTATCTCCAATCTGAATTTTTGTATTTGATTTTGACAAAAACAATGCCTGCTTGTCTGTATTAATTGAATAAAACTCAACCCCACGGAGTCCGGCAGTTATCATCCTGTTTACAGCATTATTTCCTCCACCACCTACTCCAATAACTTTTATCTGAGCAAATTGTTCGAGATCAATATCAAACTCCAGCAACTTTAAGTCCCCCTTCTTTTTTCATTGGTTAATAAATAAGAACTAGTAAGAAACAATAAACTTATCTATATCATTTAAATGTAATTTTTCGTCGATTAATATAAATCATGAAATCATACAAAATAATAATAACTCATTATTGGGCTTAACGCAATATAAGCATTTTTATTTTTATATTATATAACAATTTTTCTATAATGTATATCGTAAATAAGAACTCATTTGTTATAATATTCATGTAAAAAATTTTAAAATTCTTTTTATAACATTTTGTTCCTTTTTCTGGGGTTTCTGCTTATGGTGCTTTACCTCACTGCCATATGCATTTCCTTTGCTGTGGGAACCTACATATTTTACAATCCCTGCTGCAGTATAGTATTCAATCTTTGAAACGGTATCAGACTTTTGCGATGCAACTCTTGCCGGCAAACCGAAAACTTCATTAGCCAGCTCCCTTCCTCCGTCTACATAGGATATACCTCCACCAGTAAGAACAATTCCTGCAGGAAATTCTCCTTTAATCTGACGTTTTTCAAGCAATTCCTTGCACAAAGAGAATATCTCAAAAACTCTTGCTTCTATTATTTCTACTATTTCAGAAACCTTAACGTTTTTCTTTTTATTTTCATCAATATCTATAACAGTAACTTCCTGGTCATTTTTAATAAGAGAAATGAGGGCCAGCTCAAATTCCCTTTTTAACTTTTCAGCTTCGGAATATGGGATTTTAAGCCCGATTGCCACATCATTGGTAATATGATCCCCGCCAACCGTTATACATTCATTGAAAATCATGTTCTTGTTCTTAAAGACAGATATATCGGTAATCCCTCCTCCTATATCAATAAGAATAACTCCCATTTCCTTCTCATCCTGTGTGGGAGCTAATTGACTGGTTGCGAGAGCTTCTACAATAAGGCCGTCTGTCTTCAGGTTTGCCCTTTCCATACTCTTGACAATATTCTGGACAGAAGTTATTTTGCCTGTAATAATGTCAGCATCCACTTCAAGGGAGAGACCGGCCATTCCTACAGGATCGATAATCTCATCATAACCGTCAACAATAAACTGCTGGGGAATAATATCGATAATTTCTCTGTCATCAGAGATATTTATACTTCTTGCAGCATGAAGGACCTTGTCCACATCTTTACCAGTTATCTCACGGTTATCATTTGATATGGCAAGTCTTCCCCTGCTTTTAATTATTGAAGTATGTACACCGTTGATGCTTACATACGCAGAACTGATTTTAAGACCTGCTGCTGCTTCTGCCTTCTGAACTGCTGATCTGATACTGGAACATGTGCTTTCTATATCAACAATAACACCTTTTTTAACGCCATTACATTGCTCCATTCCGTGGCCAAAAACTTCCAATTCACCTGTTTTGCCAACCTGGCCAATAACAGTACTCACCTTCGAAGTGCCGATATCTATGCCAACGATAATGTTTCCCACTTATGAAAACCTCCTATAATAATAAAAAGAACAGTTATTTTAAAGCTGCACCTTATAATAATCTAGATACTAAATGGAAATGTCAAAGAAATAAAATTAATTCATTTTATATATTATCTTTTTTTGAATATTTATTCAATAGAATTCTGCGAATAATTGCAAAATTTAAAAATAATCTGTTACCAAATGCGAATATTGCTGCTAAGTAAATCTGAATGCCAAGCTGATCTCCAATATATGCCAATGCAGCTGCCAATAGTGCATTCATGAAGAAGCCCGAAAGAAAAACCTTCATGTCAAATTTGCCTTGCATAGATGCAGCAATCCCTCCAAATACAGAATCCAGTGCTGCTAATATAGCCACAGCAACATATGTCGAATACTGGTAAGGAATTTGAAACGGCACAAAAACTCCTATTATTATCCCTGCTAATATACCAATAAGTGGCAGCATATTTTTCCTCCTTGTTTTTTATTTCATCTTAAAATTATACTTCCGATCATCATTATATTCCAGATATCCTTTATCTGTTTTTTTAAGTTTGTTAAAATATATATCCCTTATAAAATCCAATCTGTAACCAATATCTTCAAGATCACCAAGGTCAGCTAAAATTCTGTTGTCAAGCTCTACTTTAATTCTGAAGGGATCACCTACATCAATTTTTGTAATAAGAGGATTCATCTTAACGTTATTATTTTCATCATACTTTGGTATTTCTTCCTGCAGTCTTTTTATATATTTAATGTAATCAGGATCCTCCGCCTTTAAGGCTTGTCCTAACTTATGGGCTTTAAATGCTACTCCTTCTACATAAATAACACTTTTAAACGGCTTATCCGACTCCTCAAGAACATGCCCATCTTCATCTATAAGCAAAAACAATCCATTTCGGCTTATATAAAACATGGGACATCTTTCTTCTATTTCTATTCTGACAGTATTAGGAAGGCAAAACATAACCTTTGCCTTCTTTGCATACGAGAAGCTTTTTATAATACTATTTTCTTCTTTTCCATATCTAAAGAAAAAATAATTCTTTAAACTGTTTCCGACCTTCTTAAAACCATTGCTTCCTACCTGAATTTTTGCAACAGATATAAGGGCTTCGGAATTTATAACGTGGTTTCCATAAACCTCTATTGCTGTTATATTGAATAAAGGAGATAAAGCGAACAGTACTAAAGATACTATAAAGAGAACAAAAAGAACAGTTCTTCTGATTGCCTTTATCCTTTTCTTGTTATTCTTTTTGATTTTCTTTTGTTTCTTATTATCAAGCCCACTGTCTTTTTTAATCCTTCGTAGTTTCAAAGTTCCTACCCCTTACTGCATAATTATATACTTTTAATAGAAATAGTATTCTCTAATATAATTATTCCTCATCAATCCTAACTACGGATGCTCCAACTCCTCTGAGCTTTCCTTCAATATCCTCATATCCTCTGTCTATATGCTTGAGACCATCCACCCTTGTTTCACCCTCTGCTACAAGACCTGCTAATACCAGTGCCGCACCGCCTCTTAAATCCTTTGAGGTTATATTGGCTCCTATAAGCCTTTTCACACCTTTTATAACTGCTATTCTTCCCTCTACCTTTATATTTGCCCCCATTCTGATAAGTTCCTCAACATGTTTATACCTGTTTTCGAAAACCGTTTCTACAATTATGCTTTCACCTCTAGCTATAGAAAGAAGAGAAACCATTTGTGCCTGCATATCGGTAGGAAATCCCGGGTAAGGCAATGTTCTTATTATGTCTATAGACCTTGGCCTGGTGGGCCCGCTGATTCTGATCAGATTTCTTTTTACATTTACACTGCAGCCACAATCCCTCAAGTTGGATATCATTGAGTTTATGTGCTCAGGAACCACGTTCTTTAAGACTATATCCCCGCCTGTTATTGCCGAAGCCACCATGTATGTACCTGCAACAATCCTATCGGGAATGACATTATGTACTATACTCCTCAGCTTGGTATTACTACCTGAAATGCGTATAACACTGGTTCCTGCACCCCAGATATTGACACCCAAGCCTATAAGGAAGTTTTGAAGATCAATTATTTCCGGCTCTTTTGCCGCATTTCTTATGCATGTTTCCCCTTCTGCAAATACAGCTGCAAGCATTATATTTTCTGTTGCTCCAACGCTTGGATAATCCAGGTGGATATCGCAGCCCTTTAGTCTTTCCGCTTCGCAATAAACAAAACCCTTTTGCATGAAATGTACTTTTGCACCCATCTTTTTTATGGCCTTCAGGTGAAGATCTATTGGCCTCGGGCCTATTTCACAACCACCTGGTTGTGTTGGTTTATGGGCATTTTCACAATAATGTTTCATTTCAATAATAACATCATCTATTTTATCACTGTATAAGATATCAATCAACTTAAAACCCATTTCCTTAATTAGCCAAGGCTTGAAGCTTTTTCTTTATGTGGATATTTCCCATGTTTCATATGATTTTGCATGTGTAAAAGCAAAAATGATAGGTTATGTTATATCCTACCATTTTTTATTTGATTAGATTATATGATTCTAAATTCTCATATGTTAATTTTTCTTGTTTATATAAAGTTATCTAGTTAACTCACTTGAATAATCAGCACTTGACTTTCCAAAGTTTTTCGAAACAATCAATACATCCAGCATATTTATCACTCCATCCTCATTCAAATCACAAGCTGAATTGAAAAGATCATCGGATATAACAGCATTAAAGCACTTTGCAATTTCATATACATCTCTTATATCTATTATATTATCCTGGGCACGAATATACTCATAGCTGTTGGATAATGGATCAACCCGTTTTATATAGCACTCGATATCACCTGCCCACATTACTAATTCCAGCAGGAAAATTTGCAACTGTTCTTGACAGATAGCTTTTCTTGCTAATCTTAACAGTGTATGGTTGTCTTGACTCAGGTATGCTTCCTGTATAGAAGTTACCTTGACTATCTGAAAATCTAGTCATTATGCGAATCAAATCCCGGTCAAATATATCAACCTGAAAATTATTAAGAGTCTTAATATTTGAGGAATTTAAATCAAGCTTTATGCTTCCACTAATGAAACACTTTGGGGTAGGTGTCGGGGTAGGTATATTGTCAGAATTCAATGTTTCAAAACTTTCCCAGCCAGGTCCTCCATATGCAGCTACAGCAACATAATAACTATACTTTGTACTTGGTTTTAACCCTGTCAGCACAAATGTGGCCTCTGTTTTATCTACAGGTATTTCTCCTTTTATACTTTCAATACCGTCCGAAAAGCTTATTGTATATGGTACTGGCCAAACCGTTGATGTATATCTTCTTATTAATAAGCTTATAGTTACTGAAGTTGAAGTAATATCGCTAAAGGATGTTCTAATAAATACAACTGGTTCTTGAGGAGAAGTTGGCGATATTTGTGTTGGTGTTGGTGTATTTTGGGGCACAATATTCGAATCAGCCGCAAAAACCAAGTCTGTCTTTGGAGCGAAAAGGTTAAGAAAAACTAGTGCTGCCAAACAAATTGCAAGCAGGCAACTGATATTTTTAGGTTTTAAGCATAAATTTTTAAGCATAAAAAATCACCCCTATATAATCAATTTGTAAATAATGATTAACAAATTGATTATATAGGAGCAACCCACAAATGTCAACCCAAAAGCAAGAAATCTAAAGATCTAATGCCATCTGCCACGGCAAAATGTATTATTACTAGAGTTCTCAAAAGGTCAAACAGCATGTCGTTAAGTTGGTTTTACACATTTAATCATAATATACATTATTGATTATCTAGCCTTCGATTATCGCATCATTGCTTATTTTTTATAGAGTAAACTTTTACATCGGTTTCCCCATATTCCTTTACACCTGTATATTCTAATTTAAAGTTTTGCTCAAGCATTGCTTCATTAAGGTTTAAATCCTTATTATTTCTAACATTTTTATCTACTAAAATATAGTCTATTTTTTCTTTTTTGATAAGTTCGATTGTCTTATCAAGGCCTTCAGAAAACGAATAAATTTTTGTAATGTTTTTAAGTCTGGGATCAACATTGCAGCTGGAATCCACATCATTTTTAACAGCATATAACATTCTTCCTGAGAGTGTAACTGCAGTAATAGGATTGTCATCTGCTGGTATAAAGGTATCTGTCATAAATATTGAATCGCGGTTGGTATTTTTTAAAATCCATTGTTTCAGCTCAGAACTGTTATCCTTAATTTTATATCTAGTCATATTATTAACAGCAAAAACATCAAATAAGCCTGATAGTATAATTGTAAAAGTTAGGATAACTACTATAGGCTTAGTTAATGAAAGGTATCTCATTAACCTGTCTATGTTAATTATAGATGACTTATCTTCCCTAACATCCGATTTATATGAATCAGATGCTGCTACCTGTGATATTGTTTCAGGCTCATGTTCAGCAATTGGATGTGTTTCATTTGCTACATTTTCCAATGACTCTTCTGTAATCAGTGATGGCTCTTGTGTTATATTTTCCATTGCCCCCTCAGACTTTATAGTATTCTCCTGCGTGACAGCTTCCTCCGATTCTTCGACTCTAAGCGTTACATCTGTCTTCCTTTTTTTCCAGCTTTCAATTTTTCCCTTGATTATCTGAGGCAACCTGTATAGCGATACCAGCATATAAGCTGCAAAGCAATTAGCAAAAACAAGCCACATAAACATAAACTTGTTATTGTCATAAAGTATAACTCCCATTTGTAAAGTATTTGCAATTATAAAGGGAATTAAAAATATTAAAAAGTCAAACCTTTTCGCTTTATTAACAAAAAATACTGATGCAAAAATAAGAATAAGTTTTATACCAAAAACTTTAAAATAGTAGGCTACAAATGCGAAAATTGTGAATTTATCCAATGCATACCCAAAGTGAAGCTTTGGATATTGTGATAATACCGTATCCCCTGATTTAAACAACAGGAGCTGTGGTAAAATTATTAAAGCACAAATTAACGCTGTGTTAACCTTGCTTATAGTATAAGCTTTGTTTCTAAAAAATGTACTGATTCCAAAAAGTCCAATAAATGCAATACAAACAGCCGCAGAAATTATATTCCAAAAAGGAGTCATTCCTATAACTATCCCAATAAATATGTTTCTTTTAATATCTCTTCTCTTATACTGAGTAGTGCTTTTCACTTCTCTTCTAAGTACCAGATATAGGGCAAAAAAAACACAGATAGCTATAGAAAAGGCAAAGTGGCGCTGATTTATAAAAACATTAAAATTAAAAAGTCCCCAATCCTCAAAAGTTGCGTTACTAATCCAGCCGGTTCGCTTGATTATGCCCTGAATTAAGTTTGTATTCCTGTTTTTATAAATCCATTCAAATGCAGCAAGAGAGCTTGAAAAAATCAGTAATACAGCACTTAGTATGCCCACAGCCTTACTATTAAAATACTTTCTTCCAAACTCATAAACAAGAAGGAGCAGCACCGTCAAACTTAATAATGACAATACATTCAAAGCATTTAGAGTGCTGAAGCCAGACTGTGCCATTTTACCTGCATAGTAATCGAACAGGAAGTGATAATGAATTTGCGTATTGGCAAAATACGGATAAGTTGTGGGTACGTTATCCCCTATAGATACCGAACGCACAAAAGCATGATGGTACATTATATCGCTGTAAGCTCCGTAAGCAATCCTTATATCACCGGATTCTTCGTAAAAAGTGCCGTAATTAAGCCATGTGGAGTAAAGCATAAACAATATAAACAGTATAACTACTGCTTTGTTTTTGAAGAAATTAATTGTGTCCGTTTTGAGGGAACCTAAAACCTTTCTGGAATAAAACGAATACACTATGTATGCTGTAGATATCAAGAAATAAATAATATTTCCGTACAACCTGTCTTTTAAGGTATATATCGATAACAACTCCAATATATAAAGCATGGTTCCGGAAACTATAGAACCTATAATAAAAGAGCCTGAAAAAATCATAATTGGATTCTTCAGCTTAATAAATTGGTTCAAAAGACAATAACCTAACAATATAGAGAACAGTAGTAGTAACAATTAAAATCCCCCTAAATGAAATTTTATTTACATGAAAAATATAGTTGGACACACTCTTTAAGAAATGCTCTTTACAAATACGATATTTCGTAAATCATGATAAACATAATATGTCAAAAAAATAAGAACATATTAACCCCCAATATTTTTTGCAAATCAGAATATAATAATATTATACAACAAATTTTCCTATCAAATCAATAGATTTGGGACAAATAACCCAAAGTTTTAATTTAAGATAAACATCAAATGCATCTATTCTTACACCATGCATACCATTAATATAGTAATATATGCTTGCCACATTTCAAATAGGCAATAAATACCATTATTTTTTGTGTGTTATATTAATTTCATTGTGTTATAATTTAATGAACAAAATCACAAAGTGATTTTGCAACATTGGTCGTTGTCGTGAGAAATTATGGCGTAGTATACACCATAATTTCCCATACATAAACAAAATGATAAGAGGAATAATGACATGAATCTTAGACTTTCAATAACAATTGCTGTATCTAAAATTATTATAAAGGGATTAAGACTTATGAGGCGTGGCGGGACAACTCTTCCTGGAAAAATCGCCCTAAAGCTGTACCCTGGTTTTATTAAAGAAATAACTCACAATTTCAAAATCATTATGGTAACAGGGACGAACGGCAAAACAACAACATCGAGAATTATCAGCCAGATCCTTAATGAAAACGATATCGAATTCATTTCAAACAAGTCTGGTGCAAACCTCGTCAGTGGTATTGCTACCACTTTTCTGGACAGCATTGATATAAAGGGTAACTCCTCCTGTTCCCATGCACTGCTTGAGATTGATGAAGCTGCCTTCAAATCTCTCAGCAATTTTGTGGAGCCTGATATTCTTGTAGTTACAAACTTTTTTAGGGATCAGTTGGATAGATATGGAGAGCTGTATACAACATTAAATGGTGTCAAAGCTGGTATTGCAAAGCACAGCAAGACCAAGCTTGTTTTAAACGCTGATGACTCTCTTTGTGCATCAATAGGTAAAGAGACCGATAAAGAAGTTGTTTATTACGGTGTAAACAACAACGCCTGCGACAGCTTGGAGGAAAACATCAATAACGATGCTTCCTTTTGCCTTTATTGCCAAACAAGGTATGAATATCAAAGTCATATATACGGTCATTTAGGTGAGTTTTCCTGTCCCGCCTGTGGATACAGAAGACCTCAGTCAACCGTTAACTGCGTTAAGGTCTTAGAACTCAATCCGGAATACTCTAATATCCATTTTTCCATAAACAGTACGGGCGAGGATAAAAGCAAAATGTGGGATGCCAGGGTAAACCTACCGGGACTATATAATGTATACAACGCACTTGCAGCAGCAGCATGCGGAAGCCTATTAAACCTACCTGTTGAAAACACAATAAAAGCCATGGGCAAGTTTGAGTGCGGCTTTGGAAGAATGGAAACAATCAACGCTGGAAGCAAAAAAATAAGATTGATACTGGTTAAAAACCCTACAGGTTTTAATCAGGTTCTGAATTATCTTCTCACGGAAGACAAGCAAATGCAGCTTGCATTCCTTCTCAATGATAATCTTGCTGACGGTACCGATATATCATGGATTTGGGATGTGGACTTTGAGAAACTGGAAAAGATCCAGCATAATGTGGGCACGGTATATGCTTCAGGCATTCGTGCCGAGGATATGGCAGTACGGCTGAAATACGCAGGTGTATATACAAATAAAATATGTATAATTAAGGATTATAAAGAGCTTATTTCAACTGCATTGGAGAATACGCCGGAAGGCCAAAACTTGTATATATTGCCTACCTATACAGCTATGACAGAATTAAGAAAGTTCCTTAAAAACAAGTTCGGTTTGAAGGAATTTTGGAAATAATCTATTATATTTATTAAATTAAAAGTATTAGAAAAATAATCATATTGTATATGAAAGGAACATCTTTTTATGTATGAGTTAAATATATGTCATCTGTACCCTGACCTCTTAAACCTTTATGGGGACAGGGGAAATATAATTGCATTAAAAAGGCGTTCCGAGTGGAGAGGAATAAAAATCACCATCTCAAACGTTACACTCGGAGACAGTTTTATTCCCGAAAACTACGACATTATATTTTTAGGCGGGGGCCAGGATTACGAACAAACAATAATTCAAGATGACCTCTTGAAGCAAAAAGGCAGCGAAATAAAAAATGCCATCATGAATGATAAAATATTCCTATGTATTTGCGGGGGCTACCAGCTCTTAGGCAAATACTATAAGACCTGGGAGGGTAAGGAAATAGAATTTTTAGGCATCCTTGATCTTTGGACCATAGGAGGACAGAAGAGAATGATCGGCAATATGGCTTTTGAATGCGATTTTCTAAAGAGCGATACATTTGACGGCAAGGTAATAGGTTTCGAAAACCATTCAGGAAGAACCTATCTGGGTGTTGATGTCAAACCATTGGGAAGAGTGCTTAGAGGAAATGGAAATAATGGAGAGGATGATTGTGAAGGTGCATTATATAAAAATGTTCACTGCTCTTACTCCCATGGAAGCTTGCTTCCTAAAAACCCTGCATTTACCGATCACCTTTTGAGTCTTGCTCTTAAGCAAAAATACAAGGATTTTGTTTCATTGCAACCTTTAGATGATGTTATTGAATCTTGTGCACATGATTCAATGCTAAAGCGTATTCTATAAAATTAATTTTTTGTATTTACGTTTACACTATTAATTTATTTCATAGACAGTTATCATTTCGGAGGTAGTTAGGTGGGAGTACCCGTTATCAAATCAAACACCGTACAAAGTTTAATAAAAAAACCTTTTACAGAAGTAATTCTACTGCTTGCAGTTTTTGGAGCAGTTTTTTTTAAGTTAATTTATTTCCAGTTTATTACTTACATTAGCGGCAGACCGATTTTATCCCCGAGTAATTTTTCCATGCTTTCATCATCAGTCGCTGCTATACTATTGATATTCTCCCTTTTTTTCCTTCTATCTGGAAAAAAGTCTTTTATTGTTCTTATAATTATTAACCTTGTCCTGTCAATATTATTTCTCTCGGACATATTATACATACGCTATTATACAACAGCCATAACAGTGCCTGTCATTTTTGCATTCAAGTTTCTAAATTCAGTCGAAGGAAGTATTTTTAGTTTGTTTGATATAAAAGATATCTTCCTGTTTCTCGACTTTCCGTTCCTTTTAGCACTCTTGTTTATTTTTAAGCAAAGAATCCCTTTAAGGACAAGCTTTACAAAAAGGCTAATCATCTTTGCAGTAGTATTGGCAATTTCAATACCCACAATTTTTGTATCCTTTAATAATTCGGAGATCAAAACAGGAGTGTATGATAACAATCAGATAATTAAGAACATGGGCATCCTCTATTTTCATGGTAATGACGTGTTTAATTTTATAAAGGATGATCTTTTGAAAAGCAAAACCTTGACGGCTGATGAAAAGAAGCAAATGGATGATTTCTATAAAAATAAGCAGGTTTTTGGTGATAGGTTTAAGGGAGCTGCAAAAGGAAAGAATCTCCTTATTGTTCAGGTTGAATCACTTCAAGGCTTTGCAATGAATAAAACCCTTAACGGAAAGGAAATAACACCCAATCTCAACAAGCTGGCTAAAGAAAACTTCTATTTCGACAATTATTATTATCAGGTTAAAGGCGGCAACACATCTGATGCAGAGTTCCTTACCAACACATCTCTCTACCCCATAAATGAAGGGGCAGTATTTTTACGGTATCCTACCAATGTTTACAATTCCCTGCCCCACGCTCTAAAATCGAGGGGATATTCTACATCATCCTTTCATGCATATAACCCTAGCTTTTGGAATAGAGCTATTATGTACCGGAGTCTGGGCTATGATAGATTTATAAGCTACAAAGACTTCAATATTGACGAGTTTGTGGGATGGGGCGGCTATGCATTAAGTGACGAATCCTTTTTCAGGCAGTCTCTCGAGAAGATTGATACAACCAGTCCTTTCTACAGTATGCTAATAACACTTTCAAGCCATCACCCCTATGACTTTTTTGCAGACAAGTCAAATGTTGATGTGAACCCCTACGATAACACAGTGCTGGGTAACTACTTAGGTGCCATCAATTATGTAGACAGATGTATCGGAAAGCTGATTGACGACCTTAAAAAACGCAGCTTATATGATAATACAGTGGTAGTTATATATGGCGACCATAGTGCATTGCCAAGGCCTCAGGCAGGTGATCTCTACCGTCTTGAAAACGTTGAACCAAATAACTTCAATTGGATCAAGCTTCAGAAGGTCCCTCTTATAATACACATACCGGGTGTAGAGGGCGGGCAGACCATAAGCACTGCATCAGGCCAGGTTGATTTACTCCCTACATTAGCCAATTTGATGGATATTGACTTCCCTTATTCAATGGGCCAGGACATGTTCAATAAAAAGGAGGGATATGCCCTTCTCAGGGACTCATCGGTTGTAACCGATAAATATATCTATGTAGCTTCGGAAGACAAGGCTTATGATGTAAAAGGCAGCAGCCTCATAAATAAGAATGAATACCAGAATGAAATTACAGAAATACAACAGCTTGGTAATCTATCGGATTTAATGATAAGGAAGAATGCTTTTAAGGCTGACAGCTATTAATCCGCATTAACATACACAACAAATTTATCATCCTCGTAAGCCTTCATATAATCTGCATCTTCACTTAATAGGACATACAGCGGATCTTTTTTCGACATGAGGTAGTGAGTAAACTTGTACTTACCTATAAACTTTTTGTAATGCATACTCCCCTTCCTCATGTTGAAAAAATCAATAATAATATCTTCCTTTTTATTTAAGGATTTTAAGAATATTTCAGCTCTTGAATCGATAAAAGTCTTAAGACCCGCAAATTCAATATAACCGCCTGTATTAAAATCATTATACAGCCTTATGTCATCTGTCCTAACATTCTTTTTGATATACTCAACGGCACCTATTGGCCGGAATTCATTCATTTTGTCGGTATAATCATACTTTTTAAACACTCCGGCTATAATAAGTATTCCAATTATAACTGCTACTAGAACATGTCTTATCCTACTGCTTACACTTATGGAAGTGGGAAAACTTATACCTTTCAAGAAATAAGCTAAAAACGGTAGTCCGCAAACTAAAAACAATGCAAAGCTTCTTACCGAAGAAAGTCCCATGTATACCGTTCCTATTGTAATAAGCACATACCTGAGCCTGGTTTTGCCTTTAACCATTATATGCACCAATACAAACACTAGTAAAACCAGAAATATTATAATCCCCAATACACCTTTAAAATCCGGAGACTGCATCTCACTAATACTTGCCCCAACCATTTTGTTTCCATATGAATATACTACATAAATCATGTTCCTTAAGCCGTATGGATTAATAAATCCTGCTGCAATTGAGGATAGAAACATAGCAGCAAGGGTTGCAATACTATATCCCTGCCCGCCGATGATCAATATCTTAAACCTAAAGCCGTCGATTATATATGGAACCATTAGCAGGAAAAGGAATACCCACATTGCAGAATGTACGTTTACCAATATTACAGAAAGTAAAGGAATTAAAAATAAAGCATATAGTTTTTTATTTTTTAAATACACTTCAAGACAATAAATCGCCAGCACAAATATAAGTATTGAGAAAATCTGGGGCCTTGGAACCATGTAAAAGCTTAAAAATATAATTGAATAAAGGGATACACCCAGTGATATAAATTTGTTGTTGTCGCTCAGCAAAAGCGTCAACTTGTAAATAAACATTGATATTAGAATGTATATTGAAATACAAAGCACATGAATGCCAAAATCCCCAAACAAGTTGAATACCCAGTAGAATATTACCTGAGTCAACCACTGCTGTGCATTAAACACAAGCCCTTCATGGATTGTAAAAGTCTCAGTAATAGGAAATCCGGCGTTTATTATGTATTTTCCGGTGTTTATAAGCCAATATGTATCATTTTGCATAGCCGGAACATAAAGTATCAGGCAGGTAAGTAAAAATAACACACTTATAAATATAGAGTCAATTATCGATTTTCCGGGTTTATTTGTTGTTTGTATATCCATTATCATCACCTGTATAAGGACATTTTCCTTGGTTTATATGTTGCTTTTCCAATGACAAATAGCATATATAATATCGGAATATTTAAAACAAAATATTATGCAGCAAAAAAATTTGATTTTTTCAAAAAAAACTATTGCAATTATTAATAATATCTGCTATATTAATAAAGGTCGCTGACGCGAACGACATGCACCATTAGCTCAGTTGGTAGAGCACCTGACTCTTAATCAGGGTGTCCTGGGTTCGAATCCCCGATGGTGCATTAGAAAAATAAAGGCTTCGAAAATTTTACTCGGAGTCTTTATTTTGTATTTGCACCGATTTTGAAAATACACCTTTTAACTTATTCATAGCCTCCTTTTTATTCTCAGGGAGTACGTGAATATATATCACAACCTTCATCTGGTAATTTATTCCTGCAATTTAAGCGTTTAACGCCTTCTTTATAATCTTTGTGGTCCGTTTTTCATCTAATATCAACTAAATCTATTAAAAGACCTCCTGTTTCCAAGAGGTTCGCAATTTATTTTATGAATTTTTATTTCAAAGCTTATTTTTTAATAATAAAATATCTTCTGTAAATTTATTTTTTGTAAAATCATATAATATATATATATTAATACAAGACCAAAACATACCCTTCAATAATCGCCTAATAATTTCCTAGACATTAAAAAAGCCCCCCTTCTCAGAGAGGCCCTATTGTCACTATATCTCATTATATCTTTGCTATAAAGTTTTTGTATTTCGGAGAGTTAGGCTTATAATCTTTTTGAACCTCAAAATGTTTATCCATAAGTATCTCGATCTTATCAATGTAACTTAACTTAAATTGTCTCCACTCTGGAATAGTTTTCTTTTCATTTGAATCGCCAGCAGTTTGATATATATCTACAAGAATGTTTCCAGTATAATAGTTTATATACATGGCATGAGAATTTCCGATTCTTTCACCGTTTGCCGTATCGTCGGGACTATTATAACTGAATTTTACAGGCTTCCTTTGACTTATTGCTTTGATTAAAGTCTCTTTAATATCCTCTTTATACATTATATCACCCTCCCAATTTCCTAATTCTCCATTTGAAGGTAAATTCCTGCAAGTATAAAATATTTTTTACAAAAATGCTGCAGCAATATTATATATTAAATTAATATAAACCGTAGAACCATTAAAACAAAATCAAGGAGTGATTTTTCAACATTGATCGTGGTCATGGAAATTGTGGTGTAGCGTACACCATAATTTCCTAGATATGAGCAAGATACCTTACGATTTTGCAGCCTGAGACAGAAAAAAAGAGCCATTACCGGCTCTCTTAGGGAGAAATCGATGTACTATGAATCAGACTAATCTCTATATCTACTATAAAAGATTAAACCAGATCAGAATTGTTCTGCCCCTCAAGGCTTAACCTTTTAAATTATTCTAACTTTAAACTTTTAAAAGAGTGTGAATAATTTGTAAATATTAAATGTGTATGAAGTAACTATTGCGTAGCATACACCATAATTTCCCAGATACTAAAAAGAGGGCCCAAAAACATAAATCCGGCCCTCTTTTTTAGTACGTTTTGCAAAGTTTATCGTAATTATTATTACCCACCTATTTATATATCAAGCAAAAGAGATAATTTTACTTTTCACTCTCTAGGCAAAAATAAATCTCCGTTTCCTGTAAAGCCAAACAATAGCTTGCTGTAGTTGCTGTCCTTGATGTTATTCACTATAATACTTCCAAGGTTTGTCTCATATTCCCTTTCCTCAATGGACTGGGTTACTGTGCCATATCCATACCATTCTCCCAAGGTGTAATATGTGGGCATCCTGTAAAAGATCTCTACGTTGGCTTCAAATTCCCTGGCTTTTAACTTCCCCTTCCATCTTTCCATAACATTTTCCCCCTTGAAAAAATATTATAACCCAATTATACCATATTTTTCCCTGGAGTCAAATAATTTGTAAATTTTTCTTATTCCTTGTAACTTTATTCAACATTTTTTGTTATTTTTGCAAACTTAAAAATAACCCCGCATAATTCACCTTTTTAAGGTTATGCTGAGTTACTTTCCACATCACAATTCAAAATAATTGTAAAATTTTTAATTGTGTCTCACTCTTTAGATTCCTTACAATTTACACACTTCTCCTCAGATTCAGACTTCTGCCACTCATGATTTTCAATCCCACATATGGAACAAACACATCCATCCCATACATGTTGATTTTCGTCACAGACATCTGCTTTACAGCCATTCCATTCAGGTGAACAATGCATATTTATTACCTCCATTAAAAACATAAAATTGTGTAGTATGCTGTTATTTACCCTGATATTTTTTTACTAAACAAAAAAGTTTTATACCTTTGCTTTATTAGCAGCCTTTCTTATCAATCTATCCAGCCTGTGCTTAAGATCCTTGTAATAAACACCTCTTAAAAGGCTGTTACCTAAACAAATCTCAAAAGCCTTTTCAGTTATACTTTTAGCATTATTAATATCCTTTACCCTATGCTCATAATGCTTTGCCAGCTCTATCATCACAGGAATGTTCGGAGTTTTGGATGTGCTCATAATCAGCTCTAGGCATTTGGTTATCCCATCATAGTCCTTATTGTTTTTATATAGCCCTGTAAGCTCTTTTAAGGCCTCAACCCTTATAATATTGTTATTTGAAACCGAACAATGCTTAAAACAGCTTTCAGCCTTCCCATAATCCATAACTCTGTTATAGATCCTGGCTGTACCAAAAACTTCATTATAATCAGAAGCTTCTTCTAAAGGATTATTAAGAAGTTTACTGATTTTTACACTAAGCGACACCATTGAAATGATATCCAGTCTGTTATGCTCTAACACCCTCTTCATATCGGAAGCATCCCTGTCGTTGACATATTTAAAATACGCCGATGGTATAAGGTATCCCGGTATATCGTCCGCTCTTTTGAAATCAAGCAGATTTTCTTCAAGTGATATGAGTCTGCAGCTTTCCAGCTTCCTTTTCCATATAGCCCTGGAAATATGCAGCAAATCCAGATGTACAGGATCCGTCTGCCTGCATTTTATTCTATTAAATATAAATCTGGAATTCAAAAGGTTCCAATCAAAGGCCTTGCCGTTGAATGTAATCAGTCCCTTCCTGCCGGCAAGCTCATTATCCAAATAACAAAGCATTGCAGGCTCTTCATCATAATCCCTCATAAAAAGCTGCTTTACTACAAAATTATCCTCTTCAAAATATCCAATTCCGATAAGGAATGCAACCGTCCCAGACCCGCCAAGCCCAGTGGTCTCCGTATCAAGAAACACCATGTCCTTAAGTTCCAATTTGCTAACATTGCTGCTAAACACCTTTAAAAGGTAATCAAAATCAAGTGCAGCAAAGTCTCCCAGAGTGCAATTTCCATGAACACAATCCATTGAATAGGTATTCTTATGCATGAAAAACGAACCCATGCCATTTGACTCAATAGTTCCCTCCATAAGCCGGTCTATTTCAGCGTTAGTTTCTATTTTTACAGCCTCACTAGTGTTTTGCTTTTCAGCAAATTGTTTAAGCTTGCTTCTTAAATCGGAATACATATCCACGCCTCATTTATATTTACTCATTTCTTAGAGCATGTCCTATAAATTTAAGGGTTAATAGCTTGGGATTGCCGCTTCCAGAAAACTCATTCAAAGGGCCGACGCATGACGGACACCCAAATTCACAGCTGCACTGCTCTATCATTTTGCCTGTAGCAGTAAATAAGTCCTGATGTATGTTATACAGCTTTTCACTAAAACCTACTCCCCCAGGGTAGCTGTCATAAATATAAAGTGTAGGCTTAATGGTAAAAGGTGCCTTTACCTGATATACTACCCTTATATCTCCCGGGTCACACATAAGATAAATAGGTGCACAGTTTGCGATAATGTTTGACAGACCTAAAAGTCCGTTTTGTATTTCAAGTTGTGACATCCCTTTTGTGGATTCTTCCGAAAAACTTATCCAGTATGATGTTGTATGCATTTCCAGTTCAGGAAGATTAACCGGCCCCGATCCTATGTTTTCATGGGTATAGAGCTTGATTTTTTTAAACATGGTTACTATTGCCGAAACCATCACCTCTCCGCTGAACCTGTCGGTAAGCTTTCCTTCCTCACTCCTGAACACATCAATAACTTTCATATCCACGGCAAGGTTGGCATCGGTATAGTAATCCACATCAACCTTCCTAACATATGCCTTTTTATCGTCAAAATCCAGCTCTTCAACTTGGTACTGCTGACCCTCATGAATGTATATTGCCTCCTCATGGAGAAGCATAGGTGCACTGAACCTGTCTGTCTCTCCTATTACCCTATGCTTTGGGTCTGTTATGTCAACTATAATAAAATTCTCATTGGAAGCACTTCTTAGCGAAATATCACCTGCCGGGAAAACGTCATTCATCCAGTACCACCTTGAGCCCACATGCCTTAAAATTTTGGCGTCCTCCATAAATGCCAGTATTTCTGCGGTGGTTTCAACACCGAATTTTTCATCGTCTGTAAATGGAAGCTCAAAGGCTGCACATTTTATATGGTTATATAGTATTGCAAGGTTGTCCGGATTTATGAGCCCGTATTCAGGACTCTTTGTAAAAAAATAATCGCTGTTCCCTACTATATATTGATCTAGTGGACTGCTGCTGGCAATAAGAAAGGTTGCAGAAACACTGTTCCTTCTTCCGGCTCTTCCTGCCTGCTGCCAGGTGCTGGAGATACTTCCGGGATATCCGCATATAACACATGCCTCCAGGTTGCCTATATCAATGCCAAGTTCAAGGGCATTAGTGCTTACTACGCCTGTCACAGTGCCGTTTCTAAGTCCTCTTTCTATTTCACGCCTGAGGCTTGGAAGGTATCCGCCTCGATAACCTCTTACTCTTTGCTCACCCTCAAATTTGTTTGCATATACATCCTTTAGATAGGTAACTAATACCTCTACATTCAGCCTGCTTCTTGTAAAAACTATTGTCTGTATATTGTTTCTAACAAGGTTTTGAGCCAGTGTCTTAGCCTCTATTGTGCTGCTTTTTCTGATTCCAAGTTCTTTATTTACTACAGGGGGATTATAAAAAATAAAATGCTTTTTACCCATGGGAGCACCATTATTATCAACTAAAACAACATCCTCTCCGATAATTCCTGATGCCAATTCATCGGGGTTGGCTATTGTAGCAGAACAGCAAATAAACCTGGGTCTTGAGCCGTAAAAACTGCATATTCTTTTCAGCCTTCTTATTACATTGGCAAGATGGCTACCGAAAACGCCCCTGTAATGGTGTATTTCATCAATCACAATAAATTTCAGGTTTTCAAATAATTTATTCCATTTGGTATGATGGGGCAGTATCCCGCTGTGAAGCATGTCAGGATTTGTAACAACTATATGTCCTGCATGCCTTATGGCTTTTCTGGCTGTTTGAGGTGTATCCCCATCATAAGTATATGTTTTTATATCTACACCCACCTCAGTGATGAGCTCATGAAGCTCAGCAGACTGGTCCTGTGAGAGTGCTTTGGTGGGAAACAGAAAAATTGCCCTTGATTCTGGATCCTTCAATATATTATTTATGACTGGTATGTTGTAGCACATTGTCTTACCTGATGCAGTTGGTGTAACTACTACAACGTTTTTATCATTCTCCGCCTCGCTTACGGCTGATGCCTGATGAGAATAAAGCCTTGTAATTCCTCTTTTCTTTAGGGCATCCTTTAGCCTTTGGTCCACGCTATCCGGAAAATCTGAATAAACAGCATCCTTTGGCGGTATTTCAACCCACGATGTTATATTTCTCATCAACTCTTCAGAATTTTTAAAATTATCTAAAATCTGTTCTAGATTCATGCCTGTCTCCAATAACTTTTATTTAAATAATTAAAATAGTAATGTATTATGTTCGTTCTATTTTATTATAATAATTTTTCTATTTAATGAACAGCCTTTATTAATATATAGTAATATATTGTGCACTAAATTGCATTAACTCATTTTTACAGCAAAAATTACAATACGACAGCTTTTTACATATTTATATAGAATGTGTTTTTTTATTTTCATATCAATTATTGAAGAATGTAAATAATTAATATATAATTCATGTATAGGAAATTTTAGTACATTTCAATCGACATTGTTTGTACAATATGGAGGAAGTGAATTGAGCAGTTCAAATTTTTTTAGCAAGGATAAATTATCTAAAGATAACCTGAAATCATTTATTGAGGGATTACGCTTAGGTGATAATGCATCTAGAAGTAATTTTATTGATGAAAATAAAAGTTTTATTCTAAAGGTCGTATCAAAAGCACTAAATAGATCAACTATACCTCACAACAGTAAAGAATTTGAAATAGGTCTGTCATCATTCAATTATGCAATAGATACATTTGATTTAAATAGTGATGAGGATTTTCTAACTTATGCAGAGAAGGTTATAAAAAACTCCGTTTATGATTACATAAAGTTGTTAAACGCTAATTCTTCAACTATAAATACTCAAATTGAAAACGAGTACTTATACAGGGATTATGAAAACAAGGATGAAATATCCAAGTTCAAGCTTAGGTTGTGGGAACTTGACATTACTTTGGATTCATTGGTAAATGTTACTCCTTCTGATGAAGAGTCTGTCAAAATTTCTATCTCTACAGCCCGTAAGCTTCTATACAACCCTGAAGTTTACAAAAATATTTCGTCAAAGGCAGGTATTCCTTATGACTTGCTTGACAGAGATGTCAGAAACAACAAAAAATTTATAGAAAAGCATAAAGCCTATATAATAGCTTTAGCTCTTATTATGAGCAGCAATTTGTCTATATTTAAAAGCTATCTCAAGAATATCGAATCAGGTAATAAATCCCCTGATAACGTTGGAATTATTCTTGAGCTTTATAAGGAAAAGGCATTGATCTTTACTTTGCAAGGCAAGTTTGCAATAGCTAAAATAAAGAACACTCCAAACCTTTATTTAGGTAAACAAATGGTTGTAAACAGCGATTACATAAAACAGCCTTCCAATATTACAAGGTATTCTATCTTTGCCGCCAGTTTTTTTGTTATTACTTTGACGATTTTGGTTGGTTTTACTTACCTTTTAAAGAGCGATTCAACCCCTGCATATTCTCCAAGTAAGGTTGGATCAAAAGGTATCGTTGCAAAAAACGATACTCCGGAAAAAAAGCCTTCAATTCCCGCTGTTACTGCTACTTTTACAGCAGCGTTCAGCCCTACACCGGAGGCAAATATTATAAGCACCGATTTTATACCTGCAACGCCAACACCTGAACAAACATATAACGATACTGTAGTAAAGCCTTCGGCTACTAAAAAGCCCAAAGCCACTAAAAAAGCACCCTCACCGGCACCCACGCCGCCTACGGATAAAGCAGTAGGACCGCCTGATACACCGATAATCGGCTGTGATATAGATAATGTTAAAATCGGTGATACATATACGATAACAATGAACATGACCGGTGGAAATAACGGGACAATTATTGTTCTTTATGAAAATGGTAAAATAGTTCTTTTTAAAAGGCATAAAGATGATTCCCCAAACCCGCAAACTGCATCCATGTCTTTTAAGGCAAAATCTAAGGGAACATTTAAATATTGGTTTAAATTACTTAACAGTAAAGGATCAGCAATAAGTGAGACTATTTCAGTCATGATCCAAAAATAACATCCGCTATAAGTTTCGCTCATGTGTTGACTTAACTCGTCAACACCCGCTCAAAAGCGGAAGTAATTTTTCATTCATGCCTTAGTAAATGTACGACAAGCAGTAAATGAAGATAAAGAATCAAATGTATTCCTAAACTAATTTTACCTTGGAGATGATAAAATGAGCTCGGATTTTATTAACAACGAAGTTTTCAACAACGATAATCTAATGAATGCCTTGACAAAGATGAGGGAAGGAGATCTTTCATTAAGGGAGCGTTTCATTGAAGAAAACAAGACCATGATCATGAAAGTTGTGTCTCAGGTCTTGAGTAAATCAGCAATTCCTACGAACAGTAAGGAATATGAAGCTGCTATTACTGCTTTTAACTACTGTATTGACCATTATGACTTTAACGATAACGATAGCTTTGCTACATATTCAGAAAAGATTATTAAGGAGTGGTTATATCATTTTTTATGGGAGGAAAGCTCAAGTAGCTCATCTAGTATAGATCCCTCCAATGATGATTCAAAAGAATATTTGTATCGTAATTTTGAAAATAAGGATGAGATCATTATTTTCAAGCAAAAGCTATGGGAATTCGGTATAACCTTAAGGGACCTTTTCTTCCTAGGCCCAAGAGAAGTAGATCAGATCATGTTTTCATTAAAGATTGCAAGGTCCATTGCAGACAGTCAAACACTTTTTAACAGCATGTTCAATCTTAGGTCTATTCCCTTGGATGATTTAGACGAGAGGTTTAAGGTACAAAGAAAACTTATAGAAAAGAATAAAGAATACATAATAGCCCTTGCAATAATATTAAAAAGTGATTTGAAGGTGTTAAAAAGCTATCTCATAAACATATCCCAGGGTAAGCCTACAGAAAACATAGGTATCATACTTGAGCTTTTCAAAAAAGATGCTATTGTAATGAATTTTTCAGGGCAGTTCATTATTATAAAAGTGGACAGGAGCAATAACAGAAGCATCGGCAAGCAGGTTCAGCTTAATAAGGACGGTTCACAACTATCCTACAACAAAATATTAAAGTTTGCAGGTGTTGCTGCAGGTTTAGCTGCTGTTATTGTGCTTGTTGTATTCGGAAGTAAAGTATTTCTTAATAAATCAGTTGAAACTGTATCCCCTTCTCCCTCAAGCAAGGTAATTATATTGGATGAGCCTTCTCCAGTGGAAGAAACCTATGAGCCTTCTGAAGGTCCAGAAGCTACAGAATTTCCTGAGACTGTAGAAACAGCGGAAGTCAGCTCCACTCCTGCTGTTATTGAACAGACAGAGTCTCCCATAGCAGGTTTTCCACTAGACGAAGAGAATGATTCAGAGGATAATGAACCTTCAAACAGTCCTGCTGATCCAACTTCAACACCGATTCAGCCCACAAGGCAGAGAGCAACCAATACAAAATCGGCAAGACCTACACCCACAACAAGAAGAGCAACACCTAAAAAGCCAGCGGATAGTCTTGCAGTAGCTACTAAGCCATCGATAAAACCTTCAGCAGCTCCAGAAATAGCAGGTGCTAAGGGTATACCAGGAATTGTTCAAATATCATCGGATACTTATTCTGTAAAAGTCGGGGATTATTTTTCGCTATCAATGAGTATGTCGGGAGGAAATAACGGAACTACACTTATTTTGTATGAAAACAATGAAGTTATTTCATCAACCTCATTGAAAGATAATACACCGGAGCCGCAATCCAGAACAGTTGCCATCATTGCCGAAAAGAAAGGTATTTTCAATTATAAGTGGAAACTTGTTAATGATTTCGGATCCAGCTCCAGCGGTTCATTAACAATGATTGTAATCGATTGATGATAGGATAAAAAGTAAAAAACAAAAGTAAAAGGCTCAAAAATAAAGGACCGTATAGATAAAAGTTATTAATCTATATGGCCCTTTTATTTTAATGTCAGTTTGATACCTTATTATCCTATTATTCTTTTATCCTAAATCTTTATGTGCTAGCCTCCTTCTAATCCTCAGGGAACAGCCTGCTCATTGGAACAATAGATTTTTCAGATGAAGAGCTGCTCCACATAAGCTTAACCCTTCCAGTAAGTGCTCCATTAAAATACTCAAGCTTTATTTTATGCTTATGCCCGGCTTTTAGTGCTATTTCCCTAGTACGTGTGGAGAACTTAAATGTTTCAGCCCATTCGTTTATTTCCAGCTTGTCATCTATCCATAGCCTTACTCCGCCATCGTAGTCAATATGGAATGTATAATCCTCACTATTAATAGGTTGAATATAGCCTGTCCATCTTATACTGAATTTTTGATCCTGATTTATCCTCTTATCAGGAGAACCCGTTCCCCAGTTAAAATTGATTTCCTTGTCAATCCCTGAGGCCTTAAGCAACGTCAAATCGGAATTATCATAATATTCGCTGGTTAATCCTTTTCCTTCACCCGGAAATACAGTTCCTACCGGTAATTCAGAGGTCGAAGGGTATAAGCACGAAACAGGAACAATTGATTTTTCCATTAAAATGCTGCTCCACATGAGTGATATTAACCCGTTACCTGTATTATTATAGAATTCGATTTTAATATCATATTTCTCGTTGCCCTGTAAAACTATTTTCCCTGTGTCAGTTACATTAAATTGATCGTTCCACTTATCAATAATAAGCTTATTGTCGATCCAAAGCCTTACACCGTTATCTCGGGTAACATAAAACGTGTATTCTGCCGTATACTGAGGCTTTATATAACCAGTCCAGCGAACGCTGTAAGATTCATCGTTCTTAAGAGCACTGGTCGGAGGATAATCTGACACCCACATAAAGTAAATATATTTATCTATTCGCGTCTTCACTAAGTTTGTCAAATCTATATTATCGTAATATTCACCCCTTAACCCAGTTCCTTCTTCTTCTGGTTTTGGCGTTAATGATATCACACTGCTCGGCTTGCTTGTTGATGGATTTATACTGCTCTTGTCAGAATTTATTTTGTTGCTTGATGGAGTATTTGACATATTTGGTGAATTTGTTTTACTTGAAGGTGCTTTAGAAATACCAGGTGTACTTGGAATAATCGGTGTATTTTTTAAATCACTGCTTTTCATACTTGGAACAGGCGTAACTACCGAAGCATCAGGCTGTTTTGTGTTCGGAACATCTGAATTATCCGGTACCGGTGTGCTATGATCAGCATACTTCCTCACTTCTTCATATGCAATAATCAAATCCGATACTTCAAAATTTTTAGAATCACTAAGAGATATTTTGCTTCCTGCCTTTACAATCTCCTTGTATAAGGCATATCTTCCTAAAGAAATTCCGCTCTTGTCAGCTGCTTCAATATCGTTTTTATTTAGCTGAAAAACAGCTATCTCGTTAGCCTCTCCAGGCATAGTACCAACATCTTTCTTCAAACTGCTCAAAAGATTTTTCAACTTGTCATTGTTGGCTTCAGTTTCAGCTTTTCCATTTATATTTGCCTGCAAGGCGCCCGTTATTAAAAAATAATTTTTAGTATTTTCTTTAACTATTCCTTTATCCACGCATCTGCTTAATATAATATAAAAGGCCTCATTTATCTTCATGCCTTCCGGTTTTAAATCCACCATCAATTCCTTGGCGTCTCTATTTAGATAATCGGCATTCATCACTTTATAATCTTTATCAATAGCAAACTGAATGCTCGGATTAATATCAAGGCTCACATATGCCAGAACCTTGTCATTAAAAGTGCTTTTATTATGCAATATACTTGCATATAAAGCTATTCCTACTAAAAAAACAACGACTGCTGCCACTAAAGATACTCTTTTTAATATAAAGAACTCATTGATTATATCGCTCTTTTTGATATATATTTCTTGGCTTACATACATGGAAGGCTTTCTTCTCAACTTGAAATATCCGTTATCTTCAGTCAGAACAGTTACTGAATGTTTTCCAACGTAAATTATTATACCCTTTTTATCCATTTTTTCCCCTGCCCCCTAACGTACGACCAAGATAGGACTGCAAATGCTCAAAATCATTCCCGTATATTATAGAAACAGATATAATAAACTCCCTGTTTCTTTCAATAGTCCTTGGATGTACATCAACTATCTTGGTTAGCTCCTTCATAGGAAAATATTTTTTATTAATTATTTTCTTAAAAATTTCTTTATTCTGTGCTATCTTTTTTCCAACCTTGACACACATTTCTCTTGAGTCGCTATGCTTTGGTGTATATTTATGTAAATCACTTAATTTAATTCCAAACGCTTTCAACTCCTCATCAAAACTTTTGATCTCTTGAAAAAGTTCTATCCTGTCATATTTGGATATAGCCGGCTCGTTAGTATACTTTTCATCAAACTGAGTTTCTTTTTCTTCCAAATATGAAAACGGTATTTCCTTACTCCTTTTAGACACAACTCGTATATAATCAATAATTCTCCGCTTAATAATCTGCTCAGCAAAGCTAAAAAAGTTAAAGGTTTTATAGCTTTTGTTGCTATCGAATTTATCAATAGCTTCATTGAAAGCAATAAGCCCAATACTGTATTCATCGCAGTTTTTTAAGCCTTCCTTGTTTGGTACCGCATTTGAAATAACCTTTAAAATAAAAGGTATGTAATCGTTTATAAATTTATCCCTAAGTTCTTCATCCCCCGCTTTAATTCTGTTAACCAAATGCCCGGCATGCTCTTTGTCAGAATTATAGACAGTAACAGTAAAAATCAAAATTAAGCACCCCTTTTATAAGCAGGAATTTATATAACCAAAGCATGAAAGAAAGTTTAAATTGATTCAAAGTTATTATCATAGTTAGTAGGTTTTGAGTATATATATTTTTTTATCGGCATATTGTTTCAATAACTTCTATACGATAACATTCGTAGTGAAATATTTTTTTTGTCGTAATATGAAAATTAATTAAAAATTAATTAAAAATTATAAAAATTTATAAAAATTTAATAACTTGAATAGGCTGAAAGAAATAGCTTTTTTTAGCATAATGTTATAAGATATTATTGCCGATAAAAATCTTGCATTTCATTTCAAGTTAATTTCAATCATTTAAGGGAGGTTTTCTAGTTGAATACATTTAATAACGATATAAACAGTGATGATTTTAATGCATTCATGTCATACGAACCATATCAAAATAACAAGGTTTCATTGTGGGAAACTGTTGCAAGGTTGGCTTCAATAAACGAATTCGGGCTTTACATGCGTGAAGCCAGCAAGATAATACCTTTGATTCATAGAGAATTATTGGAAGTAAACAGTGAAACAAGAAAGCTTTTTGGCAGAGCAGGTGAAACTAACCCATGGATTATATCGGACAGCAACAGACTAAAGCTATACAAGATGGCTCAAAAGCTGGCAGACCTGCAAGAAGGCAAAAGAATAAGAATTAAAAGAAAAACTGCTGCAAAATCAACTGCTGCATATTCAGGCATATTAAGACTAAAGGTAATAATTGCAACAATAATTATATTTGCTGATTCCTTTAAGAAAGTTTTGCCTTTAGAAGAGCAATTCCTACAATTGCATAAGGATATAACATATATATTCACATCCGCACTGGAAATAGACAACGAGATAATAAAGGCAATGGAAAGCAACAGACTAAAGAATTTTTTTAAAACCTACTGCTAAAATTGAGTTTATATTTTTTTATATTAATTGATTTGCCCATGAATTAACACAACCACCTGGGTAGCTTATAGTAACTTTACCGTACTTCGAAAGGATTGCCCCCATAAAGATAATTGAGCATCTCATTTCAACTGCAAGTTCTTCGGGTATGAAGGTATTGTTTATCGTTGAAGAATCAACAAGGATTATGTTATCTTCCATATTTACCTTACACCCTAAACTTTTTAATATATTTACCATTACCTCAACATCTTTTAGTCTGGGACAATTTTTTATAACACTAAGGCCTTCGTTCAATACAGTAGCTGCTAGTATAGGTAATACAGCATTTTTTGCACCTTCAACAACAATTTCGCCTTTTAATTTTTGTCCACCGACAATAACAAGTTTACTCATTTTTACAACACCTCCGAAAACCCGGTGGAAATACTCCTAATTTAGTCAAGATCAAAAATAACTTCCGCTATAAATTTCGCTCATGTGTTGACTTAACTCGTCAACACCCAGGATGCATGGCGAGCAGTTTAGCGGAGCTAAACGACCAGCCGCGTAGAAAGCGGAAGTAATTTTTCATTCATGCCTTATATAAGAATTAAAGAAAAACTTTAATCCTTGACTATAACAGCTGCATTAATGAACTTATGGAATTCATCTTGCAGCTGATTTGCAATGCACTTATGTTATCATATTATGCTGGGTTTACAAAAGTGTTACCTTTTTTATGTCAAGAAGGTTGAAAAATCACTTTTCACATATCTCCATCACTAGGCTATATATTTTTTCTGCAGCATCCCTGACACCAATCAAACCAGCATTTTTTGACATTTGCTTAAGCTTTGCTTTGTTTTTTACAGTTTCACTTATCGTTTTATGAAGCTGCTCTCCATTAAGATCCTTTTCCAATATTACCTGTGCAGCACCGTGTTTTTCAAGGGCTTTGGCATTGTGCTCCTGATGATTTGCCGTTACATAAGGTGATGGTATCATAATTGAGGGAACAGAAAGTGCTGTAAGTTCACTTATTGTTATTGCCCCTGCCCTGCAAACCACCAGATCTGCTGCTGCCATAACACCGGCCATGTCAAAGATATATGGAAGCACCTGAACCGAAGGAAAACTCACTCCTTCCAGTTTTTCCACAACATTATTATATTGCTTCTCACCTGTTGCATAAATAATCTTAAAACTTCCTTCTCTGTAATAGGCTTTGAGCATATCCACCACCGATTGATTAATTTTTTCAGCACCCAGGCTTCCTCCAAAAATCACCACTAATGGATTACTGCTGTCTACCTTTAGGTTTTCTCTTGCTTTACCACGTTCAATTTCAAGCATTTCCTTACGTATTGGATTACCCGTAAGCATTATCCTTTTTGCAGCCTTAAAGAACTTTTCCGATTCCTTAAAGCTAATGGCCGTTACATTGGAAAATCTCGAAAGAATTCTGTTTGTAACACCTGGGAATGCATTTTGTTCATGGATAAGTGTTGGTATCTTTTTCATAGAAGCAGAAAAAACAACAGGACCACAAACGTAGCCCCCGGTTCCTATTACTATGTCAGGCTTAAACCTTTTTATTATTCCGCGAGCCTCTGAAAGCCCTTGAAACATCTCCTTAAAAGCAACAAATGTATCCTTAGAAAGCTTTCTTCTAAACCCTCTTACCTTTATAAGCTTAAGCTCAAATCCCTCCCTTGGGACTAATTTAGTTTCAAGGCCTCTTTCGGTGCCGATAAAAATTATTTCCGATTCCGGATTTTTTGACTTTATATACTTGGCAATTGCAAGCCCTGGATTTATATGACCTGCAGTACCGCCGCCAGCTATCAATACTTTCAATAGACTCACCTCATATTCTTTCATAATTTGCCTGTTTTGATATGTTCAAAAGAATCCCTATGCTGCAAAGCATAAATGTAAGGGATGTACCCCCTGAACTAAAAAACGGCAATGCAATACCTGTTGCCGGGATGGATGATGTAACAACCGCTACATTCAAGACCACCTGTATTCCTATTAAAGACGTTAAGCCGATTGCAACAAGGCTTCCAAATACGTCTGGGGTATTAATCGCTACTTTTATACCCCTCCAGATGAATACAAAGAACAGCATCAATATGGCTGAAACACCAATAAAACCCAACTCTTCCGCTATAACCGCAAATATGAAATCGTTATAGGGCTCAGGCAGATAGAGATGCTTCTGCATACCCTTACCCACCCCTTTGCCGAATAAACTTCCCGAACCTATTGCATAAAGAGACTGAATTATCTGCCAGCTGTCACCCTGCTTATCCTGCATGGGGTCTAAAAAAGTTGTGAGCCTTTTCCTTGCATGTTCCATTGTAGTAATAACAAATATAAAAGCTGCTACAACAGGTGCCCCCAGTAGCACAAAGTGCTTTATCTTTGCACCGGCACAGAACAGAATAATTGTTGCAACAATAACAACCAAAACCGTACAGCTTAAGTGAGGCTCAATTAATAGTAGCCCCGAAAACAGGCCGATTAAAAGCAGGTACGGTACCAAGCCCTTGAAGAAATACTTCAGCTCATCTCTTCTCTTTGACAAACTATATGAAAAAAATAAAATCATTGAAATCTTTAATAGCTCAGAGGGCTGAAATGAAAGGGGGCCGATAAAAATCCACCTGTAAGCACCGTTAAGTTTAGTTCCTATCCCAGGTATTCTTACTAATATAAGTAAAACCAAGCTCGCAACAAATAAAATGGGGGATATCTTTCCCAGCTTATGGTAGTCTATCCTTGATATCACCAGCATTCCAATAACACCGACTGCTGCAAACAGCATTTGCCTTTCTACAAAATAGTAGGCATTACCTTTATGATAATAATATGCACTAGGGTAACTGGCACTAAAAAGCATGATTAAGCCTATGGAAAGCAGCATCAGTACAGATATGAATATCCAAAAATCAAAAGGTTTCTTTCCCTTCATCAAATACCCTCCACAAAAATCAGATTCAACCTTTATAAAAAACGATTCCAATGCTGCATAGTACAAATGTTACAAACCAAAATGTGTAAACTACCTTGGTTTCCTTCCAGCCTGAGAGTTCAAAATGGTGATGGAGAGGTGCCATTTTAAAAATCCTCTTTCCCCTGGTTTTGAATGATATTACCTGTATTGCAACAGAAAGTATCTCAGCTACATATATGGCACCAACCAGAAGTATTATAAAAGGCATCTTCATCATAATTGCAAGAGTGCCGACGGCACCTCCTAAAGCCAATGATCCCGTATCACCCATAAAAACCTTGGCGGGATGAATATTAAATGTAAGAAACCCGAGGCATCCTCCCGCGACGAAGGAGGAAAACACCATACTGTATTCCCACTCCCTATTGGTCATGGCAATAAGAGTAAAGAATACCATTACAATAATGGTTGTTCCAGCCGCAAGACCATCCAACCCATCGGTAATGTTTACTGCATTTGTTATACTGTACAGCACAAATATTACAAATATTATATAAAACCACTTTTCATTTATTATTCCTAAAAAAGGAATGGTTATATCTACACCAAGATCGGTAAAGTAAGCGGTATATATGGCAAAAACAGCTGCCACAAGCAAAAGGCCTACAGTTTTCTGCTTGGGATAAAGCCCATCCTTCCTTTTTTTCTTAACTTTAATAAAATCATCAATAAAACCTATTAGTCCAAACCCTATGGTGGCTATAGACATTGGTATCATGTTTGGATATACTCTGCAAAAATAAACAGATAATAAAAGAATAGGTATTAAAAAAATCAAACCTCCAATGTTGGGTGTACCTGTCTTTTTCAAGTGAGTTGCCGGGCCATCGTCTCTAACTGTCTGACCGAATTTGAGCCTTGTCAACGCTGGAATTAAAATAGGCCCTGCGATAAGAGCCATGACAAACGAAATAACAAATACCACAACCTGAATAGATAATTGCATATTAATACTTCACCCCGTATTTCATCCTGTAATTCTTCAATCATTCATTAGACCTTGTGCTATTTCTTCCATTTTCATTCCTCTGGAACCTTTTACAAGGATAAAATCCCCTTCTTCCACAAAGCCTTCTAAAAATTTCTTTACCTCATCATTGTCCTTGAATGTAAAAACCCTGTCAATAGGAATTCCTGCCTCTAAAGCCCCATTGGCAATATTCCTGCCGTTTTGTCCTACAGTAACAAGATAGCTAATATCTTTGGAGGCAACATATCTGCCTACTTCAAAATGAGCTTTATAAGCCCATTCACCCATTTCCAACATATCTCCAAGTACTGCTATTGTTCTGTTGCCTTCACTTGTATCCCGTAAAACATCTATTGCCGATTCCATAGACTGAGGGCTTGCGTTATAAGCATCGTTAATCACCTTATAACCCTTATGGCTCATTATGTTGAGCCTCATTTTGGCCGGGCTGTAAGATGATATCCCTTTTATCATATCTTCAATGGGCACCCCCATTTGAAGTCCCACAGCTATCGCCGCTAATGCATTATACACATTATGTGTTCCCGGTACAGGAATATGTATCTTGTAGTCTCTGTTCCCAATTGTCAATTCAAAACAGGTCCCGCTTTCACCCATTGTTTTAACATTATATGCCTGCAAATCAAGGCCCTCTTCAGTCCCGTAATACACTGTCTTATACTTTAAGAATCCCTTTAAACCGTACAAGAGACTATCATCCCCATTTAATACCACAACACCGTCCTCAGGCAGGCCTTCCATAATTTCCATCTTGGCTTTTAGAATATTCTGCTTTGAACCGAGCTTCTCTATATGTGACATACCGATATTAGTTATAACAGCTATATCAGGCTTTGCAATTCTGGTGAGATAACTGATTTCACCAAGGCCGCTCATTCCCATTTCCAAAACTGCTGCTTCATGAGTACTTTCCAAATTCATCACTGTAAGAGGAAGTCCTATATGGTTATTAAAATTGCCCGATGTTTTTAATATATTGAACTTTTGCAAAAGCACGCAGGCAATCATGTCCTTTGTGCTTGTTTTACCCACACTTCCTGTGATTCCTACCAAAGGTATATCAAATAGTCCTCTATAATATCTTGCAATATCACCTAAAGCCAATACAGTATCCTGCACCTTAACAGCTGCCTTTCCTTCCATGCCGTCTAAGCCCTGAACATCTTCCGATGTCAGGGATGCTGCAGCACCTTTTGACAAACATTCTTTTATAAATGCATGGCCGTCAAAATTTTCTCCTTTGATAGGAATAAAAAGACTTCCAGGCATAACCTTCCTTGAATCGGTACAAATATCATTAATCTGCGTGCTCAATTCACCAAAAATCAATTCGCCCTTCGTTGCTTCAATAATTTCTTTCAATCCAAGTATATGCATACAATTACCTCTCTAATTAGATTTTCAACAAATCAAGCAACTCAGCAACTACTTCTCTCTCATCAAAATGAATTGTCTTGTCTTTGAATATCTGGTAAGTTTCGTGCCCCTTCCCTGCAAGCAAAATTATATCTCCTTTTTGTGCATTTTCCAAGGCATATTTTATTGCTTCCTTCCGGTCCACTATAGTTATATATGCTCCATTAGTCCTTTTAATGCCTTTCTCAATATCACTCACAATATTTGCCGGTTCTTCCGTCCGCGGATTATCTGATGTTATTATTGTAAGATCGGATAACCTTCCTGAAATTTCTCCCATTATCGGCCTTTTTGTTCTGTCACGGTCACCGCCGCAGCCAAAAAGACACACAACTCTTCCAACCGAATAGCCTTTAATAGTTGTAAGTATGTTTTCCAGGCTGTCTGGGCTGTGTGCATAATCAATAATAACAGTATACTTATCATCAGTATACACTACCTCTGCTCTTCCTGGGACTCGTGTGACTTTAAGCCCTTCCTTTATATATTGAAGGTTTATTCCCCCTAGGATACAGCAGCCTATGGCAGCTAATGCATTATATACGGTAAAAACTCCCGGAATATTAACCTTGATATGGCTGTTCTCCCACATGGAAACAAGGTCGAATTCTACACTGTCTGGGTTTGTTATAATATTGACAGCCCTAAAGTCAGCCTCTTTATGTATACCGAATGTAAACACCTTTGAAGTTGCAGCTAATGCAGCTTCTCTTGCCTTTACTCCATAATCACTGTCTATATTGATAAGAGCTCTGTTGCACATTTTAAACAACTTCATTTTGGCATTAAAATAGTTTTCAAAGGTTTCGTGAAAATCCAGATGATCCTGAGTAAGGTTTGTAAAAACTCCGATATCATAATTACAGCAGCTTACCCTATGGAGCTCTAATGCGTGGGAAGAAACTTCCATCACGACACTGTTAACACTCTTATCAGCCATATCACCAAAAAGAGCTTGAAGATCATAAGATTCAGGAGTAGTTCTTTCTGTGGGTATAGTTTCATTGCCTATAAAGTTTGCAATGGTACCGATAAGTCCCACCTTTTGCCCTGCTTTTTCCAAGATGGACTTTATCATAAAGGTTGTAGTTGTCTTGCCTTTTGTACCTGTAACTCCATATAGATTAAAGCTGTCTGAAGGGTTTTTGAAAAAGGCATTTGAAACATGTGCCAATGCCAGCCTTGTATCAGCAACACGTATAACTGTTATTCCTTCCGGTACATTTACGTTCTTTTGAACCAGTAGTGCTCTAACACCGTTTTCTACAGCTGCTGCTACAAACTCATGTCCATCCGCCTTGAACCCCTCTATACAAACAAACAGAGTACCATTTCTAACTTTCCTCGAATCATAAGCTATATTGGTAATTTCTGCGTTTATATCCCCACTTGACTCCAAAATGCCCAATCCTTCAACAAGCTCTTTCAATATCATAGTCGAAACCTCCGTTATAGGTATTAATTAGGAAATATGCTTTAAATCAAGCTCCTATTCTGTATCTTGCTTTCGGAAAACAACTTCAACCAACTGCCCCTTTATCAGCTTGGTGCCAGGCGGATAAGACTGTGTTACTGCCTTACCTAAACCGACTGCTTTTATATTAAGCCCTGCCTCCTTAAGTGTTTTTGCCGCTTCATCAATTGTTTCATTCAAAATATCCGGCATAATAACCGTTGGTTCACTTTCGGGCTTATAGGTATATAATAGCACAACTGTTTTTTCTGGAACAATAGCATCAGGCTTAGGCATTTGTTCCATCACAACCGTAGCATTAGTATTTCCCTTATTTACTATTTCATATGTAAGACCTTTCTCATTTAAAAGCTTTTTCGCATCTTCAAATTTAAGCCCGGTAACTTCAGGCACAGTAGTATCAACCTGCAATGCATCCTTATCTTTTTCGGTATACCTTCTGGGCACCTCAAGATAATTCAAAATATCTTCAACAAGCTTACCTGCTACAGGAGCCGCTACCATGCCCCCTGTATGAGGATATACGTCAGGATGGTCCAGTATGACAAGGCAGCAAAGAACAGGATTGTCTGCAGGTGCAAATGACATAAAGGATGCGATATATCTCCCGTACTTCTTGGTCTGAAGGGTTTCTGATGTTCCGGTTTTACCTGCAAGTCTGTAACCCTTTATATAAGCATTGCCTCCGGTTCCCTCCGAAACAACACCTTCTAAAATGGTTCTTAACGTAGCTGATGTCTCCTTTGTTATTACATTTCTGATATTCTCCGGCTCAAATGTTTTTACTATGTTGCCTTCATCATCGGTGAGCTCTTTGACCAACCTTGGCTTATACAATGTCCCGCCATTGGCGATAGCACCATAAGCTGTTATCAGCTGTATGGGAGTTATCTGAAACCTTTGACCGAAGGAAGCTGCTGCCATGTCAACTTCAGTGGGTTTTTTATGTATAACACTTTTTGCTTCTCCCGGTAAGTCAATTCCTGTTTTATCAAAGAACCCGAAATTTCTTACATAGCTATAAAACTTCTCAATTCCAAGGGATTGGGACAACCTTACAAAAACCGGGTTGCATGAATTATACACACCCTCTGTAAATGTCTCGTTTCCATGAGCATTAGGCCTCCAGCAATTAATATTCCAGCCGCCTACCCTAACCGTCGCATCTGTTACAGGACTATCCGGTCTAATTACTCCTTCCTGAAGCCCTGCAGCTGAAGTTACAGCTTTAAAGGTTGAGCCCGGTTCGTAGGAATCGACAACAGCTTTATTCCTCCAAACAGTTTTTTGGAGGGTTTCAATATCCTTTTTCGTAGTACCCTTCCATTCGTTCTTATCAACACCTATTGGAGCAGCAAACGGAGCATTCAGATCAAAATCAGGCTTTGATGTAAGAGCTAGGATGTCGCCATTTCTAGGATCCATCACTATTGCTGTTGCCCCTCTTAATATCTTATAATCCTTTATTGCTTTTTCAAGTGCTTTTTCAGCTAAATACTGGATGGTCTCATCTAAGGTTAATACTACATTATTTCCCTTCTTCGGAGCAACATGCTTTTGCTCATTTGAAGGTATTTCTCTTCCGCCTGCATCAACTTCACTTAGTATTTTTCCAGGCTTTCCCTTAAGATACTTATCCATTGTGGCTTCTATTCCATCAAGACCTTGGTTATCTGTCCCTGTAAATCCAATTACATGAGCAGCTAGGTTTCTGTTGGGATAAAACCTTTTTGTATCTTCAACTACATAAATTCCGCTTAATTGCTCATCCTTAATCCATTTTCTGATCCTATCGCCAATATCCTTATCTACTTTCCTGATAATCCTTTCATACCTGCTTTTTCTGTCAAGTTTTTTTATTATATCTTCCTCTTTAAGTGACAATATCTCCGAAAGCCCTTTTGCTATCATATATTTATCTTTTTTAGAGCTTCTTACTTCTTGAGGATTAATGGATACTGTTTCAACATTTGCACTTATTGCAAGTTCTTTTCCATTCCTGTCATAAATAGTTCCCCTTCCCGCAGTTATTTCTATACCTGAGTTCTGCTGTTCATACGCCTGCTGTTGATACCACTCGCCATTAACTATCTGTATAAAAATAAGCCTTACCAGGAGCAGTATTATTACGGCTAAAAAGAACACTAAAACAACCAATAGCCTTTTTTTTATAGTTAACCCTATTCCTGTCAAAATTATACCTCCACTGCAAAAATCTCCTGCAAAAAAAGGATAAACTACTAAATAAGTTACGATGTTAATCGTAACTTATAACATTATAGTCCTTATCCTTTCAACCCTTGCTGGCATTTTTTTCCCTTGCAACGTGTAGGTTGCAAGGTTTATCAGAAGTATTTTTTAACCAATAAAACCGAACAGATTATTGAATATACCTGCCACATATGAAAGCAGGCTTCCTTCCCTTATGCTGTGCTCGCCCTTTTCAGGGAGTTCAGTAAAATCAGTTTTTGGAACATTAACGTATATTATTTGATGTTTGTCAGGCTTTTGCATATCAAGCCGTGTTTGGGCAACTTCCCTTATCCTGTTCAAATCAAGGTGCTTTTGTATTTCAAGACTTAATCTGATATTATCATTTTTCTGCTCATTCAATTCTTTATTCATCTTGCTAAGCTTATAATCCATTTCAGTAATCTGTGCATACATATAAATGATATGGGAAAAGGATACAAAGAATATCAAAATACAGAATACAGCTTTCAGCTTTACTTTATTGTTTTTCTTATATCTTTTTTTAGCCTTTAGTAATTTATTGTTTTCATAAACATCATAGTCGATCTTAGGAGCAGCTGTTCCGTAATAGTATTTTTCTTTCTCCGCTAACAATTGTATTCACCTCTTTTCCAAAATATTCACAGAATTACCCACTTTACCTCGTCCTCCTTAACCCATTTGGTATTAAGCAAATTATTCATACATGTTAAAGAGGACAATAAATCCGAGAGTTGACTATAAAGGTCTCTCCCGGAAACTTAGTGACCAAAATCACGAGGTGATTTTGGTGCATGGACATTAAGAAATGTAAATGAATCGCAGTTGGGTTTCATCCATCTCTATAATTACTCTTTTCTAATACTTCTCATTTGTGTTTTTAAGTTAATTGCTTAACCCTTATCTTTTGTAAAATTTGAAATCTTGTCTTTTGTAAAAACTTGCTTTTTTGTCTTTTGTGTAATTAAAATCTTTTTTGTCTTTTGTAAAATAAACTTTTTTGTCTTTTGTGTAATTAAAATCTTTTGTCTTTTGTGTAATTTTGAACTTTTTCTTTTGCAATTTGTTTAATTTAAACTTCTTCTTTTGTAATTTTAAATTTTCTGTTATGTAGTTTTTCTTTTGTACTTTAGCTTGCTTTCAGTTTTATCCTTTGTTTTTTCTAGATTAATTCTTCTTTTGTGTTTAATAATTTTAATTTCTTTTGTCTTTTGTTCTTTCGTACATTTTTATCATTAGTATTTATGTTAGTTTTTTTAATACTCTTAATTTAGCACTGCGGGATCTGGGGTTTTCCTCAAGCTCCTTAGCCGAAGCAACTATAGGCTTTCTTGTTAACAGTTCTACCTCAGGCTTCTTCCCGCATACACACACCGGAAAGCTGTCAGGGCATGTGCAAGGCTTTGCTTTTTTCAAGAATTCATTTTTTACAATCCTGTCTTCGAGGGAATGGAATGTTATTATAAGCAGTCTTCCTCCCGGGTTTAAGACAGAAACTATATCGTCAATGGTCTTTTCAAGTATTCCAAGCTCATTATTGACCTCAATCCTTATTGCCTGAAAGGTACGTTTTGCAGGATGGGGTCCTTCTCTTCTTGCGGCACTGGGTATGGCCGCCTTAATAATATCTACAAGTTCATGAGTGGTGCTGATTCTTTTCTTTTTTCTTTCCCTTGCTATAAACTCAGCAATCCTTGAAGCCCACTTCTCTTCCCCGTAATCCCTTATTATTTCCTTGATTCTTTTTTCATCATATTCATTAACAACAATCTCAGCATTTAACTCGTTGTTTCTATCCATTCGCATATCCAAAGGAGCGTCATTCTGATACCCGAATCCCCTTTCAGCTTCATCCAACTGATGGGATGATACCCCAAGGTCGAGAAGAACTCCGTCAACACCACCGATTTTGAGATCAGTGCAAATCTCCTTCAGATTTTTGAAGTTGCTGTTAATGAGATAAACCTTACCTTGTCCACCCAACTCTTTTATTCGTTTTGCAGACACCTCTATAGCAAAATAATCCTGATCCAAGCCAATTAACACACCACATTCATTAAGACTTTTATAAATATGGGATGAGTGCCCTGCTCCTCCAAGAGTACCGTCAACATAAATGCCGTCGGGCTTAATATTCAAATAGTCAATACACTCGTTTAGCATTACCGGCTTATGATTAAATTCCATTTTTCACCTTAAATTATTCCGCTATAGCTTATTTTTTAGAATACCAGACCGATTGAAGTTAAGTTCTTTGCAAGCTCATTCGGATTAGCATTGACATCGCATATATACTTCTGCCACTTGTCCTTATCCCAGATTTCTACTCTGGAGGATACGCCAACTACCGCAACATCCTTATCTATTCCTGCATAATCCCTTAAATTCTGTGGTACTAATATTCTTCCCTGCTTGTCCAATTCACATTCTGTTGCACCTGAAAGGAAAAACCTTACAAATGCTCTTGCATTGTTGTCTGTCATAGGGAGTGATTTAAGCTTGGTTTCAAAGCTTTCCCAATCTGTCATAGAATACACAAACAAACAGTCATCCAGCCCTCTGGTAATCATAAATTTTTCCCCAAGTCCTTCTCTGAACTTTGAAGGCATTATTAAACGCCCTTTGGGATCAACTGAGTGTTGGTATTCACCTGAAAACAAAAACTTCACCTCACATTTTGGGAATGCTCACCACTTTTCACCACTTTCCTCCACTTGTATTTAATTTTATTCTAATTTTTTATAATAATCAAGATATATTCCAAAAAAATTTTGAAAAAAATAAAAGATAGGACTTTTGTCCTATCTCCAAACTATACGTTTTGCAATAATCATACTTGCTATTTTCAATTTAAAATGTAAATCCACATTAAAAGTTTATTGTGATGAATTGAATATTACCTTCTTTCTCCTGGCTGATACACTTAAAACAATGCCCATAGCCATAAAGTTGGTAACAAGATTGGTAGCTCCCTGGCTTACAAAGGGAAGCGGAATACCGGTACACGGCAGGAGCCCGATTGACATGCCTATATTCTCAAATGTATGAACTGCAATCATGGCTGCAACTCCTATTACCATTATAGAACCGTACTTATCCCTGGAATTTTTAGCGATGTAAATACATCTAACCAAGATGAAGAACAACAGCATCACTATAATAATAGCACCAATAAATCCCAATTCCTCGCCGATAACCGAAAAGATAAAATCCGATTCTTTTACCGGAACCATGTTATTCTGGGTCTGTATTCCCTCAAAAAGCCCTTTTCCCCATAGCTGTCCCGATCCTATGGCATACTTTGATCTCAAAACGTTAAACCCTGAGCCCAGTGGATCAAGCTCCGGATAAAGAAAGGAAATTACTCTGGCCTTTCTCTTATCATTCAGGATAAAAAACCACATAAAAAGCCCTATTGGTATTAGCGAGGCAAGCATTGTCATAAAGTATTTCATCGGAACCTTACATATAAATAGCATAATCAGAAAAACCGACAAAAAAACCATGCTTGTCCCAAAGTCCTTTTGTATAACCACCAATCCAATAATTATGGAGGAGTAAAAAGCCAACTTAATAAAATTACCTCTTCGCTGCCCCTCAAGTATTCTTTCGAGAAAAATTGAAGCAACCATTATGAATGCTACCTTCGCAACCTCCGAGGGCTGCAGTTTCACAAACCCCAGGTTAAGCCAGCTTCTGCTTCCCAATTCATCCCCTGAACCGAATTTAAGAACAACTATAAGGAGTATAACGCTGACTAAATATAAACCGCTTCCAAATAGCTTAAAATCTTTATAATCTATATAACTCATCACAAGTGCAATGGCTATGCCCATTCCAAGCCCCACCAATTGGCTTATCATAATTCTTAAGCCGCCGTCAGCCCTTGTAAGAGTTGCACTCCTAACAACCAAGAACCCCAATGTTGATAGAAGAAGAACTGCAGAAAAAAGAAGGTAATCAAAGTTTTTGACTATATTCAAACCTTTCGTTTTTTCGACAAAATACATACATGTCACCCTTACTTCCAAAAAACCATATTATTTATCATATCTACTCATTTAAATTTTTGCTGGGGGCTTCATCCTTATCCTGACCTTCACCGTCACTGCTTTTATTATTAAGTTCCTCCAAAATTGCACTATAGCTGCTAGGCTCACTAACTTCTTCTAAAGATGCTTTTTTCATCTTCCTCAAGCCTACAAAAGCTGCTGCTCCAAGAACTGCACAACCCAAGGCTATAAGCTGCGAGACTCTGAACGGGCCAATCATGAGACTATCCATTCTGAGACCTTCAATCCAGAATCTGCCCAAGCCATAAGTTACCAGGTACAACAAAAATACTTCACCGTCATTCTTTTTCCTTTTTGTATACCATATGAGAAAAGCAAACACACCCAAATTCCACAATGACTCATATAAAAACGTAGGATGAACAGGAATATTAGGATTTATATCAGGATAATTCATTTTCAAATACTCCTGTATCACATTTCCTGTCATACCCCAGGGAAGGTTGGTCTGACTTCCGAAGGCCTCCTGGTTAACAAAGTTTCCCCACCTTCCTATGGCCTGAGCCAATGCAAAATACGGAAGACCGAAATCTAAAATATTTAGTGCATTGATTTTTTTTACTCTGCAGTAAACATAAGTTGTGGCTATCGCTCCAATTATACCACCATATATGGCAAGCCCGCCATGCCAAATTCTCACTATTTCTAAGGGATCATCCAGGTAAATGCGATCTCCACTAAATACTACATAAAACAACCTGGCACATATTATAGCAACCGGTGCCGCATAAAGCACCAGATCAATTATATTATCAGGGTCAATCCCAAGCTTTTTGCATGCCCTCATACCCAGCACTACAGCGAGTAAAAAACCCGCCGCAATTATTATCCCGTACCAATGTATACTAAATCCAAATAAACTGAATGCCACTCTATCAATTTGAAAACTGATATCCCCTAACCCGGGAAAACTAATAGTGTTCATCCTAATCCCCCTTAATCGGCTTTATAACTGACAAAGCAAAGTTATCCTCATCAAAATGTTTTAAAAATACTTCATTTGCATATTCAAAGGTTATTTTATCATATACATCAAAATAATCAAACATAATTGATCCTTTAAAATAAGCAGGTATAAAAAGGTGAGATATCTTCTCTACAGAGTTTAGTTGTTTTATGAATCTGCCCCTCATGGCATTTCTAATTCTGTCAAAATTTTTCTTATCAAGGCCCTTTGATTTTAATGACTTGATCTCCTCCAGTATCTTGTTTTTAACTTTAAGAGGCTCTGCAGATTCGCCGCCAATCATGGAAAAAGCATAATCCTCTTCAATGGTATAATCCGAATCAAAGCTGCTGTTTATAAGGCCCTCTTCATAAAGCTCATTGTATAACGAAGAGCTTCTTCCCACTATCATTTCCAAAAGCAGCTTTATTACAACTTCTCTTTTTAGTGAGTCAAATCCCTTTTCACCCTGCAATTCATCCTTGAATCCCATTTGAAAAATAGGAATGGATACTGATAGGTTCTGCTCGACATAGTCCTTGTTGATCCCCTTATGGCTTTCAGGAAAAATTCTCTTTATTTCAGGCTTGTGTTCGGTGCTTTTTATCCCTTCGGCAACCTTATTAAGAGTTTCCTCAGGATCAACATCCCCAACCACAACGATCACCATGTTTGACGGGTGATAAAAAGTATTATAACATTTTAAAAGGTTGTCTCGATTTATTTTGCTTATGCTTTCAACGGTTCCAGCAATATCTATTCTAACGGGATGCTCCTTGTAAAAAGCCCCTAAAAGGTTAAAAAACGCTCTCCAGTTGGGATCATCCTCATACATTCTTATTTCCTGGCCGATTATGCCCTTTTCCTTTTCTACACTCTCCTCGGTAATATAAGGATTTTGAACATAATCCAAAAGCATGTCGAAATTTTCGTCAAATTTGTCTGTGCATGAAAACAAATAAACAGTATGGGTAAAACTGGTATAAGCATTAGGGCTGGCACCTGTCATTGAAAATTTGTCCATGACACTGCCGTCCTTCTGCTCGAACAGCTTATGCTCCAAAAAGTGTGCTATGCCATCAGGTACGGATGTTATATCGTTTTCATAGGGTGCTATAAATTTGTTGTTAACTGATCCGTAATACGTAGCAAAAGCCGCATGCTTTTTTGAGTACCCCTTTTTGGGTATGACAAAGGCCTTTAGCCCGCTTTCATGCTCATACATAAAAAGCTCTTCATTTATTTTAGAATACTCTATCTTTTTGATTTCCATTATCCATCATCCCTTCCCTTTGTTGTGTACACATTCCGATGAAAACTTTTATTGGTTTTCAGAAGAGAGAAAATAAACCGTATCAATCTCTACTTTCTGAGACGCCTTAACTATTTCATCCCTTGTAACAGCTTCGAATTTTTCATATAGACTCTTTAAAGTATCACTAGTATTGGATATTTTTTGGCTTAGATAAAAGTCCACTATAGCCAACTGGCTGTCTTTCAAGGACTCGAGGCCTGTTTTGATTGATTTTATGCTTGAATCGTACTCATAATCCGATATATTTCCCTGTCTTATTTCTTCCAATTGTTTCAAAATAAGGTTATAGGCTTTATCTTTATTGCTTACTTCAATACCGCAGCTTATCATCATGAGACCCTTGAACTTCTCCAGCCTTGAAAAGGCATAATACGCAAGACTTTCCTTTTCTCTTACATTCTGGAAGAGTTTCGAATGAATACCGCCCCCTAAAATACTGTTGCAAACAACCAGGCTGTAATAGTCTTTGTCATGGGATGCAGTATTGGTTCTAAAACCTATCGAAAGCTTACCCTGGGAAACGTCAAGCTTCTCTGTAACAAAATTGGTATCTTTTTTTGGTTTGTTTATTATAGGTTGGGATAAACCTTTTATATTGCCTCTTTTTAAATTTTTCAACTTGGCTATGGCAGATTGGATTTTGGAGTCATCCACATCACCGGATATGAATACCTTCATTGGCAGGCTTTCCAATATGTATTTATAATGATTGAAAAGATCAGCCTCCTGTATTTTATTAAGATCCTCTATAGAACCGTTTTCGTATATCTCAAAAGGCTCACCCTTACACATTTCCTCAAAACATCTTTCAACAGCGTACTGAACCTTGTCATTCATTCTTCCTTCAATTATTTTTTTCAGGTTTTCCTTCTCCTGCTCCAAGTAATCCTTTTTAAAAGCCCCATTCTCTACTAAAGGCTCAGTGATTACTTCCAGCAGCAAATTCGTGCAATCTTCAAAAAGATTGGTATCGCTGCCTGTATACTTATCGGATACATGATCAATATAAAACTGTATAAGCTGGTATTCTCCCTTTTTATTTACAGCACAATCAAAAGAAGCACCATATAGTTCTTCAAGGTACAATGCAATATCCTTAAAGGTTTTGTGCTTTTTGGTGCCTCTCCTTAAAACAGCAGGAACCAATGCGTTTTTTGTTGCATTTTCCTTTGAAAGATTATCTTGAAAAAATATGTTTATGGAGTTGGTTTTAAATTTATCTACCATTACCTTGTATACTTCTATGCCATTGAACGAATCAATAATATCTACTTTCTCTTCAGAACTTTTATAATCCATATAAAACCTACCTTTCTCTGTGATATATTCTCTAAGTATTAGTATAATAAATTATTACTATAATATTCAATTATTGGTTATTTATTTTTTAAAATAATCTTTTCATTCATGCCTTAATTAACATATCCTTGGCAGCTGATCCCCTACCGGCATGCCAACAATCCTGTTTCCTCCTGCAAGGGTGTTCATTACAACTATACCTTTATGATCATATGTCACCTCACCTATGACACAGGAATCAGTGCCATAAGCTGCGTTTTTTAGTACTCCTAGTACAGTATCAACCGAACTCTCCGGTACTATAACAAGCATTTTCCCTTCATTGGCCATATACAGAGGGTCCATGCCAAGAAGCTCACATACGCCTCTAACCTCATCCTTCACAGGTATTCTATCTTCAAAAAGCTTTATACCCACTTTGCTCTGTTGTGCTATCTCATTTAACGTAGCTGCAACCCCTCCCCTTGTTGGGTCTCTCATAACATGTATATTTGTAGTTTTTGATAAAATCTCTCCAATTATCCTGTTAAGGGGTGCACAGTCACTGGATATATCCCCGTATATATCTAGTTTTTCTCTCTCCAATAATATGGAACAGCCGTGATCACCAACTGTTCCGGTAATTATTACCCTGTCGCCAGGCACTGCATTATAGCCTGAAATGTCTATTCCGTCTGGAATTATTCCAATACCTGATGTATTTATAAAAATTTTGTCTGCTGCATTTTTTTGAACCACTTTGGTATCACCTGTAACAATTTTGATACCGGCTTCCCTTGCCGTATTTCCCATAGATTCCACAATAGCTTCCAGATCCTTAACAGGCAGTCCTTCCTCTAGTATAAATCCGCAGCTTAGATATAAAGGTGTAGCCCCTAGTGCTGCAAGGTCATTCACAGTACCGCATACAGCAAGCTTTCCGATATTACCTCCCTTAAAAAACACCGGAGTTATTACAAAAGAGTCAGTTGTAAATGCAACTTTTCCTGACAGCATAAAAGATGCAGCATCGTCGTTTTTTGATAATATGTCATTATTAAAATGCTTTTGAAATATATTTTTTATAAGATCCCCTGTAGTTTTACCGCCGCTGCCATGAGCTAGTGTAATTATATCCGACATGCTATACCTCCCTAAATCTGTAATATGCAGCACAGGTTCCCTCTGAGGAAACCATGCAAGCCCCTACAGGATTCTCCGGTATGCAGCTTTTTCCAAATAGTTTGCAATCTGTTGGCTTAAGTCTGCCCTTCAATATTTCCCCACACTTGCATCCAGGGGTTTCTTCTGCAGTATAAGGCTTTAGATTGTATATTTTCCATGCATCAAAGGTTTCAAACTCTTCTCTGATGGAAAGACCTGAGAGAGGCAGGTTGCCGATACCACGCCACACCGAATCACAGGCACTAAAAACCTTATCAGCAACCCTCACAGCCTCTGTATTTCCTTCTTCAGATACAACCCTTTTATACTCGTTCACTACTTTTTTACTATCATCATTGATAATTTCCACCAGTGTAAGGATGCCGTGCAAAATATCCAGCGGCTCAAATCCTGCAACAACTCCCGGTATACCATACTGTGAGGCAAGCTCTTCATATAGTTTTGTTCCTATTATGGCACTGACATGTCCCGGATACAAATATCCATGAACCCCTACATCCTTATCCATTGCCAGAATCTTTAAAGCATTTGGAATGGTTTTGTTTGCCGATAACACCGAAAAGTTATCAATCTTCTCTTCATGGGCCTTGAGAATTGTAAGAGCTGCAATAGGCGTAGTGGTTTCAAATCCTACTGATAAAAATACAACCCTTTTATCCTTATTGTTCGAAGCTATCTTCAAGGAATCCATGGGAGAATAAACTATCCTGATGTCTTTTCCCTTTGCTTTTTCCTTAAGCAGGCTTGAATGGCTGCCCGGAACCTTCATTAGGTCTCCGAATGTGGCTATTATAACATCCTTATTTTCCAACAGCTCGATTGCAGAATTTATAAAGTAAAGAGGTGTCACACAAACAGGGCATCCAGGCCCCGATATAAGATTGATACCTTCAGGAAGCAGGGATCTGATGCCATATCTGGAAATAGACATGGTGTGTGTACCGCATACCTCCATTATATTTATCGTGTTCCCCTTATACATGGAAAGCTTCTCGGTCAAAACCGCTGCCAGCTTTGGATCTCTAAAAGCCGTAAATAAATTATCCATTTTCCATCTCCCTTATTTCACTGAAAAGCTCAATGGTTTTAATGGCTTCCTCTTCATCAACCTTGGTAATAGCACAGCCTGCATGTACAAGAACATAGTCCCCTGCCTTGTAATCCTTAATAAGCTCCAGTGACACTTCTCTTCTTACACCCATCATTTCGATGATGCCCATTTTACCTTGAATTTCTATTATTTTACCCGGCAAAGCCAGACACATATAAATTCCTCCTTTTAACAAAATTATAAAATAATTTTGCAACATTAATTTTTGCATATTTATTATTCAATATCGGCCATAGCCGCCATTAAGGCTTGTCCTAGCGATATACCTCCATCATTGGAAGGTACCTTTTCATGAAAGAACACTTGAAAACCGTTATCACTTAAAAGCTTAATACATCTTGTAAGAAGCGTAATATTCTGAAACACTCCTCCGCTTAAAGCTACTTTGTCAAGGCAGGATTCTTCCCTTAACTTGCCGCAGCACTGAAGAACAACTTGTGCTATAGTTTCATGGAATCTTAATGAAATTCTTTCTAACTGCTCGCCATCTATAACTGAGCTGATTATATCATTAATCAACTCTTTTGTGCTTATAATATATTCGTTATTTTTAAAATCCATGGAAAAACCATAAGGCTCCACATTGTCCCAAGCACTCCCTAAAGCCATCTGCTCCAACTCAATAGCAGCCTGTCCCTCATAGCTGATTTTATACCTGATGCCTAAAATAGCAGAAACCGCATCAAATAGCCTTCCCATGCTTGATGTCAGCGGACAGTTTATATCACGCTCCATCATAAACTCTATAGTTCTTAGTGCCCTATAATCTACATCCTTTAAAAACACATGGCCATTTATATTTATTCCCTTATCGCATTCATTGCTATCATAATTAATCTTCCTGCTGCTTAAAATATAACTAATAGCCATCCTCCAAGGTTCTTTAACAGCCATGTCTCCCCCCGGCATTTTAATATACTCAAGATGGGCAGCCCTTTTAAAACCTCTGTATCCACCGATAAAGAACTCTCCTCCCCATATATTCCCATCTTCTCCGTATCCCGTTCCATCAAAGGCAACACCAATAACATCATCGGATAAATTATTTTCCCCCATACATGAAGCGATATGGGCGTGGTGGTGTTGTACAAAATGCAGCTTCTTATGAAGGCCGGCTGCGTATTTTGTCGACAGGTATTCAGGGTGCAGGTCACACACAGCTATATCAAAGTCTGTGTCTAAAATTCTTTTAAAATGCTCTATACCTTCTTCAAAGGATTTATTGGTTTCCAAATTCTCCAGATCGCCTATATGGTGACTAATATAAAAGACATCTCCTTTAGTTATGCAAAATGTGTTTTTAAGTTCACCGCCGCAGGCCAAAATCCTAGGCAGTGACTTACCTTCCAGATCAATATATATAGGCAGCGGTACATATCCCCTTGATCTTCTCACTATATACTCCCTGCCCAAAACCTCTCTAGTTACAGAGTCATCAGTTCTTATATATATATCCCTATCGTGTATAAGAAAATAGTCGGCAATGTCCTTAAGATTTGAAATCGCCTCCTTGTCCATATAACAAATAGGCTCACTGCTTTTATTACCACTGGTCATAACCAGCATTTCTGAATCAATAGCATTAATAAGCCCCAAGTGTATGGGGGTATAAGGAAGCATAACTCCAAGAAAAGGATTTCCAGGTGCTATTGTCCGGGGTAGTATGACATTTTCCCTTAATTTTAAAAGAACTATAGGTGCTTCCTTTGATTGCAATAATTCTTTTTCAAATGGACTTATATGACAGTATCTTAACGCCGTCTCATAATCTTTTACCATTACGGCAAAAGGCTTTTCATCCCTGATTTTTCTTTTCCTGAGCCTACTTACAGCCTCATCGTTTAATGCATCACAAGCCAGGTGGTATCCTCCGATGCCTTTTACTGCTAAAATCTTACCTTGGGAAATTTTATTGCTACAGAACGAAAATACATCTACACCATTAACGGATTTTCCAGTACTGTCATACAGCTTGACTGTAGGGCCGCATTGAGGGCATGATATGGGCTGTGCATGATACCTTCTGTCATCGATATCATTATATTCCCTGAAACAAGAAGGACACATGGTAAACTTTTTCATTGTTGTTTTATCTCTATCATAAGGTGTTCCTTCAATTATGGTAAACCTTGGTCCGCAATTAGTACAGTTTATGAAGGGATATAAATATCTCTTACCACTGCTGTTGAAAAACTCCTCCCTACAATCGCTGCAAACAGATACATCGGGAGAAATATAAGTATTCCTCTCTCCCTGAGTACTGCTTTCTATAATAATAAAACCCTTATATCCGAAAATATCATGTTCTTTAACAATAAACTCCTTAATCCATGAGTTTTTTGGAGTATCTGTTTTTAGCCTCTTACAAAACTCATCAATATGGAATTTATTTCCCTCTCCAACAATAATTACGCTGCTATCTACATTATTAACAAAACCATTTATGGAAAGAGCCTTTGCAAGCTTGAGGACAAATGGTCTAAACCCAACTCCCTGAACAATTCCGGTAATTCTTATCTGGATGCAAACATTCTCTCCTGTCATAGTTCTACTAATTCCTCACTATCATATTTAAAATTAAAGTGCTAAAGTTTTCATTTCATTATTCATTATCTTTAAGTATATATTTCTAATTAAAAACTTTCAACTTATACCGATTCTTATTTTAGATAAAAAATTAGTAATCTAATCCAAAACACTTTAAATATAGTTCTTTCTAAAATCAAATTAATAGAGTATAATACCATTATAAAGTTATGATATATCGCAGTGGTATTATATAGTTTATTGGAGGAATTATGCAAGGTAAGGTAAGCATGGAGGATATTGCAGCTAAATTAGGAATAACTAAAAATACTGTTTCTCTGGTTTTTAGGAATATGCCCGGTATCAGTGAGAAAACAAGAAAATCGGTTTTAGAAACTGCGAAACAGTTGGGATATAGATATAAAAAAGATGCTCGGAGCATTGACGGAAAAAAAACTCCTTTAAAGAATATATGCCTATTACAATCAAAAAGCACCTATGATACGACAGGATTTTTTGCTTTTATTCAGCTTGGGATTGAATCGGAAGCAAAAAAGAATAGCCTCAACCTTATGTTGCATGTGTATGATGATAGTGATGAGAATTTTGAAGTCCCAATGTGTATTAATGAAGGGCTTGTTTCAGGAGTAATTACAATCGGACGTGTTCAAAGAAATACTGCAAATATACTTAACTCCCTAAAAATACCTATGGTCATGGTGGATCACTATTATGAGGATATCTATATAGACTATGTGCTTAGTGATAATCAGAACTGCGGCTACATAGCCACAGAATATCTTATAAAACAAGGTCACACCCAATTGGGATTTTCGGGTGATATAAAGGCTGCAGTAAGCTTTTACGACAGGTATATGGGTTTTTTAAAAGCACTTGATATCAATAATATTAGGGTCAATCCCGATTATCTCATAACAGATAAGTGCATTGGCGTAGTTATAAACGAAGGTCTTGATAACGCAGTTGATGAAATGAAAAAACTGCCTTCGATGCCCACTGCTTTTTTCTGTTGCAATGACCATGAGGCAATTTCAATGATAAAAGCTCTTAATGTTATGGGATATAAGGTACCCTCCGATATTTCCATTATAAGCTTTGATAACATTGATTCATCTCATACCTTTTCTCCAAGGCTCACCACTTTAAATGTTCACAAGGAACATATGGGTGCAAAGGCTGTCCAGAAGCTGATAGAGAGAATAAATTCCCCAAACGGACCCAAGGAAAAAATACTGCTTTCTGCAGAGATAATTGAAAGACAATCGGTAAAAAATCTAAAAAATAACAATATAACTAAGTGATTTTTGCAACCTTTTTGATTGTATACCAACTATGTTAGTCAGTAATCATTTTTCTGGCTTTCAAAATACAACCTAGCAACAGACACGTCATTTTTTATCTGCCTGACAAGCTCATCTACACTGCCGAAATTCTTTTCATTTCTGAGCTGTTTTATAAAAGTTACTTCAATCTCTTTATCGTATATGTCTTTATTAAAATCCATAATATAAGTTTCAATACTTACGGGGAGATTTTCCTTGAAAGTAGGATTGACCCCTACGCTTGTGACACTATTGTATATACTGTTTTCAATAAGCGTTCTTGTTATGTAAACCCCTGTGTGGGGCAATATTATGTTTTCAGGACCAGCAATGTTTGCTGTTGGAAATCCAATTGTATTACCGATGCGTCTTCCTTTTTTTACAGTTCCTGAAATAGAGAAGCATCTGCCAAGCAATTCACTGGCTTTTTCCACATTCCCCTTGGCAATAAGACGTCTTATGGATGTGCTGCTTACTGTTTCCTCTTCTATCTTGACAGGCGGTATAACTATAACATTAAAGCCATACTCCTTTCCTGCTTCCTTAAGGAGCTCCACATCCCCCTGTCCCTTATAACCGAATCTGTAATCATAGCCTGATACTGCCAGCTTAACCTTTAACTTGCGATAAAGAATATCATTGATAAAATCTTCAGGTTTCATTCTGGAAAAGGCTTCATCGAAGTCATCAAAATAAAGGTAGTCAAGCTCCGTACCTCCAAGAATCTCAATCTTTTTATTTATGGTTGTTATAATAGGCGTGTTAAGCTTTTTTCTCAGTATGTTCTCGGGATGCTTGGAAAAAGTATAAACAATAGAATTAATTCCTAATGACTTGGACTCATTTATAAGGGTATTTATTAATGCCATATGGCCTAAATGCAATCCGTCAAAATTGCCAAGGCCTATTCCTGCATCTTTCTTTATTATATCATTCCCCTGATTTCCATAAATAACCTGCATTTTACTCACCTAAAAACACTTTTTTGACTTTAAAAGTACCTTTCCGCTTTTGATAGTAACAGTCCCTAAAGCAATAAAAACATTATTCCTATTATATATTCTAATAAGCTCTCCATCAATAAAACCTTTGCCTGTAATTTCAATACTGCAGCCGTTCAGCAGCTTTTTTTCATGAGGATCATCAACTACATAGGACCCGTAATCTGAGAAGGCCTTATCTATCGGGGTCACATACCGTTCTAAAACACCTTTAATTGCATAATCCTCTATTTCTTCAACTGTAATGGAGTCTTTAATATTAAAACCTCCAGCATCCAATCTTACAAGAAAAGACATATGGGCACCCGTTCCAAGCTTATCTCCTATATCTGAACACAAGGTTCGTATATAGGTACCTTTGGAGCAGCCTACATCAAATAAGACCCTGTTGTCATGAAAAACATTTAATATTCTTAAAAAATGTATTTCAATGTCCCTTGGCTTCCGCTCAACTGTAATACCTTTTCGTGCCAGTTCATATAACTTTTTTCCGTTTATCTTAATCGCTGAATACATTGGAGGAATTTGCTGCTGCTTTCCTGTAAAATCATTAAACACTCGAATTATTTCATCCGCCGAGACACCTACAGGCCTTTGACTTATTATATTTCCCAAGCCATCTTGTGTGTCTGTGGATATCCCAAGAGTCATTTCAGCCCTGTACACTTTGTCCTTATCCGTCATAAACTCAATAATCTTTGTTGCCTTTCCAATACAAACAGGCAATACCCCTACAGCAGCAGGATCTAATGTACCGGTATGACCAATCTTGGTAGTCTTCAATACCCTCCTCAAAAAACCAACAACATCAAAAGATGTCATTCCTGGAGGCTTCAATACGTTTATTATTCCATCCACTTATAGTAACCTCTTCAATTCATCATGTAAAGATTTTCTGACACTTTCCAAATCCCCTTTTATTGTACATCCTGCAGCCATTTTGTGGCCTCCTCCGCCAAATTTAAAAGCAACCCGTCCAACATCAACATATGACTTGGATCTCAAATTGACTTTATACTCGCCGGCGGATTTCTCTCTAATAACTACTGATGATTCAACGCCCTCAATGTTTCTGCCTATGTTTACTATTCCGTCGCAGTCCTCTTCCTTTGCACCGGCAGCTATAAGCATATCGTTTGTAATACTTATAAAAGCCAATCTGCCATCTTCAAGAAGCTCTAATGTATTAATCGCCCTACCTATAAGCCTAACCTTCTCTTTGGTTGTAGAATCAAAGACCCTTTGTGACACTGCTGCTACATTAACGCCTCTTTTAACAAGATCCGATGCTATTGCGTGGGTTTTAAAGGTTGTGTTTGAAAATTTGAAACATCCTGTATCAGTGGCAATTGCAACATACAAGCATGTAGCTATATCTGCATCCACCTCCACATTTAGGATATTTATGATTTCATATACAATTTCACCGGTAGCAGCCGCATCTACATCCAAATAATTATATTTGGCAAACCCTGTATTGGTGCTGTGGTGGTCTATATTTACAGTATTTTGAGTGGTTTCAAATACATTACTCCTATTTCCCACCCTTCCCATGTCTCCGGTATCTAAAGATATAACTAAATCAAATACTTTATCTTCATGTCCGTTATAAGCTATCATCTCAAGCTGAGGAAGAAACTCATAAATATAGGGTATTTTTTCCTCTCCTATTACTGTCACTCTCTTATTAAGCTTTTTTAATGCAATTCCTAAAGCCAGGCAAGAACCCCATGCGTCTCCATCTGCCTGGACATGAGGGAGTATTGCAATATTATCATAATTTTTAACATGAGCCACAATATCGCTTAAAGTCATTTGTTTACACCGCCCTATTCCTCGTCACTCATATCCTCATCTATCTTTACCGTATCATTAATAAGCTTTGTCATATATACTCCATGCTCAATTGAATCATCAATTTCAAAGTGCATTTCAGGCGTATAACGAAGCTGCATCCTGTGACCTACCTCACGCCTTATGAACCCCGCTGCACTTCTTAGGCCTTCCTGTGCATTTTTCTTATCTTCTTCATTACCAAGAACACTTATATAAACCTTTGCATGCCTTAAATCCTTAGTAACATTAACAGAAACTACGCTTACCATACTCGGAAGGCGAGGATCCTTCAATTCACTCATAATGATACTGCTAATTTCCTTCCTCATTTCTTCTGAAATCCTGCTTGTTCTATCTGCCATAAATAACACTCCTCATATTTCCACAATTTCCTAGTCATTAACAAAATCGCCTGCCATAATTTCCCGTACATTAAAGAAATTACTTCACACTTATAAAATGTGAAGTAATAACCCTAATTTATTCGTAATTTATCTTGCAACTTCTTCCATTATATATGCTTCAATAATATCGGTTTCTTTAAGATCATTGAACTTTTCAAAGGACATACCGCATTCATACCCTTGTGCTACTTCTTTTGCATCATCCTTAAACCTCTTTAAAGAAGCAAGTTTACCTTCAAAAGCAACTATTCCGTCTCTTATAACCCTAACTTCTGATGCTCTTGTAAACTTACCGTCAGTTATATAACATCCCGCAATGGTACCTATACCGGAAACCTTGAAAAGTTGCCTAATTTCAGCATGCCCCTGGATTACTTCCTTAAAGGTAGGCTCAAGCATACCCTTCATAGCAGCCTTAACATCCTCAATTGCATTGTAAATAACCCTGTACAATCTTAAGTCTACGCCTTCATCCTTTGCCTTCTCGGCAACATTTGTGCCTGGTCTTACATTAAATCCGATTATTATTGCATTTGAAACCTGTGCCAAAGTCACGTCCGACTCGGAAATTGCTCCGACACCACCGTGTATTATCCTTACCCTTACTTCTTCATCGCTGAGCTTTTCAAGAGACTGCTTAACAGCTTCTACAGAACCTTGTACGTCAGCCTTTACTATTATATTAAGGTCTTTCACCTTACCTTCTTTTATCTGACTGAAGAGGTCTTCCAAAGTTACCTTCGCACTTGATTTAAGCTGCTGCTCCCTAATCTTGAGCTTTCTCTTTTCAGCGAGCTGTTTTGCAACCTTTTCATCAGTAATAGCATAGAATGTTTCTCCTGCTTCCGGTACCTCAGGTAAGCCCAGTATCTCAACAGGGGTTGATGGACCTGCCTTTTTAATATGGTGTCCCTTATCATCAACCATAGCTCTAATTCTACCTACTGTAGTACCTGTGACAATTGAGTCACCAAGCTGCAAAGTACCTCTTTGAACAAGCATTGTAGCGGTAGGTCCTCTATCTTTATCAAGCTTAGCTTCTATAACAGTACCCTTTGCCTGTCTGTTAGGATCAGCCTTAAGCTCTAACATATCTGCAGTAAGAAGTACCATTTCAAGAAGTCCATCGATATTCTCCCTCTTCTTGGCAGATACGTTAACACATATGATATCTCCGCCCCATTCCTCTGCAACAAGGCCGTATTCAGTCAATTCCTGCTTAACCCTCTCAGGATTTGCACCTGGCTTATCAATCTTATTTACAGCAACTATTATTGATACATTAGCGGCTTTTGCATGATTTATTGCTTCAACCGTCTGCGGCATTACACCGTCATCGGCAGCAACCACCAGAATGGCTATATCAGTAACCTGTGCACCTCTTGCTCTCATAGCAGTAAATGCTTCATGACCTGGAGTATCAAGAAATGTAATATTCCTGTTATTTATTTTTACCGAGTAGGCACCAATATGCTGTGTTATGCCTCCCGCTTCGCCTTTTACTACATCCGCTTCCCTAATGGCATCCAAAAGTGATGTTTTACCATGGTCAACGTGTCCCATGACAACTACTACAGGCGGTCTTGATAATAAGCCGTCTGCGTCATCAATATCGGCATCATCAAAGAGTATTTCTTCTTCACTTACCTCTATTTCTTTTTCAGCTTTAATTCCAAACTCTTCTGCAACTATGGCGGCAGTGTCAAAATCTAATTCATGGTTTAATGTAGCCATTACACCAAGCCCCATAAGCTTTTTAATAACTTCCGTTGCTGTTTTCTTAAGAGTTTCTGCCAAATCTTTAACCGTTATGCTCTCTCTTATTTTAACCATAGTTAGAACAGCCTTTGGCGGTATATGTTTATTTTCTGTTGAGCCTCTGAAATCCTTTCTTTGCTTGGACTTTTTAGTCCTCTTGAAATCATCGGTATCGTAGAATTCCTGTAATATAAAATCTTCAGATAAAACTTCAGAAATTCCCTTCTTTTCAGTAAGCTTCACAGCATTCGGCTTAAATTTATCATTTTTATTGGTAAAAGGCTTTGCGGAATCCTTCTTTTGATCCCTTTTTGTATCCTTATCACTGTCCTTGCTTTGAAACTCGCGCTTTTGCTCATTCTTTGCAGATGACATTTCTTCCTTTTGGGCTGCCGTTAGATCAGCCTTTGGAATTTCAGGGAATTGTCTGTCACCATACCTTGCCTGTGGCCTGTCATTGCCCCTGTTAAACTGCCTGTTGCCGTCATTAGGTCTGTTAAACGGTCTGTCGCCCTGCCTATTATTATTATTATTATTATTATTTCTGTTATCATTTTGTCTGTTGTCATTCTGCCTGAAGTATGGTCTGTCACCCTGTCTGTTACCAGATCTATCATTATTCCTATTGTCGCCTGCTCCAGAGGCAGCATTTCTGTTATTGGAATTTGTATTCCTGTCAAAAGGTCTGTTAAACGGCCTGTCACCTTGCCTATTAAAATTCCTGTTATCGGATCTGTTATCATTTCTATTGTCAGATCTGAAGTTTCTGTTTTGGTTTTGATTTTGGTGCTGATTTTGGTTTTGATGCTGGTTCTGCATTTGATTACGGTTTGCATCTGTTTTATTATACGATGCCTGCCCCTGCCTTTTGTCCATATTTGCATGACTGGCAGTCTTTTCTCTTGCCTCTTGATCTTTTGCTTCAATCTTAGGACTATCAACAGGCAGTTGGTTTAAAGAAGCCTTTTCCACTTCCCCCGCTTTTCTATCCTGTACATTATTATCAGCTTCATTAATACTTGCATCAGACATCACCTTTATATCCAACTCACCCTTTTCTGTTTCATGCAAATTATTTTTCTCTACTATACCACTCACCCCATTGTTACCAGACTGTTTTTCCATGCTTTTTGTTTCAATATTTTTTACTTCAGGCGATACATCTACATTTTCGCTTATCGTTGGACTTTTTACAGTCGAGGTACTTTCAACGGGCTTTGACGAAATCTTTGTCTCCTGCATTGAATTAATTCTGTTATCCTGCTTTATATTGTGCTTTGTGTTATCGCTCTTATCACTATCACCATGATGACTATTCTTATAGTTTTGGTTTTTTACATAATCTGATCCGGTATTTCTTATAAACCCGGCTCGTAGCCCTGAATTAGCCTCTGCAGTCCTCACAAAAGATGATCTCTGATTTTTTCCATCCTTGCTTAAGGATTCTCGTGGTGTACTGGTTTTTACATTGTTTGGTGATGACACCACAATCTCATCTTTTGTTTCGTTCTGAGTATCTATTATGATTTCAGTCTTTCTAATTATTCTCGGTGCCTGCTTTGCAGCCTTTTTTGATTTATCCTTCAAGTCAACACCTGCCGCATAAGGGACAGGGTTTGAATTTAAAACAGGGTTTGAAGTAAGTGCTGCTTTCCTTTCGTCTATTTCAGGTTTCTTTGCTTTATCCTGTTTAATAATACCTATATGATTATACAATGCTTCAATTTCCATATCACTTAAAAGGCTCATATGGTTTTTTACATGTATATCTATTTCTGCTAACTTCTCAGTAAGTCTCTTGCTTGTTGTATTGAGTTCCTTTGCCAGCTCATATACTCTGACTTTATCCAATATGCTCACCCCCAAATTCATCGGTATAGCTGTCAATCTTTTCAGCCAACTTCTTCGCAAATCCTTGATCCATTATTGCAACCACAGAACGGATTTCTTTTCCGACATACCTCCCTATAAGTTCCTTAGTACCGAAAAAACGAATTTCCACATTCCTGTACTTACACTTATCTGTAAATTTCTTTTTTGTATTTAAAGACGCATCTTCCGCTACTATAATAAGATTCACATTGTTGTTTTTTATAGCTCTTTCACAAGCTTCTTCTCCCGACAATAACTTCCCCGCCTTAACGGCCAAACCCATGAATGAGTATATGTTATGAACCATCAAAACCCTCCAATTGCTCTTTTAATTGGTTGTATACTTCCTCGCTTATAGCAGCTTCAAATGCTCGTTCTAATTTTTTACCTTTTTTAGCCTTCTCAAAACAAGATAGGCTGTTGCAAATATATGCCCCTCTTCCTGGCTTTTTTCCTACAAGATCCATTGATATTTCATTTTCTTTGTTTTTAACTACTCTAATCAGCTCTTTTTTTGGCTTCATTTCCTGACACCCAATACACATGCGAAGAGGTATTTTTCTTTGCTTCACTTATAATCCCTTTCTTTTCTCTAAAATTATTTCTGATTTTTATCTGTTTTCATCGCTGTCATCAAAATCATCAAATTTTACCGGCTCAATGTTTTCGTCAGCTTGATCGTCTGACTCATAATCATATTCTCCGTACACTTCCTCCATAGGCTTAAAAAGATCAAAGTGCTGTTTATACTGCTGTTCCTGTGAGCCGTCACTATAGTTAAGAAGCTGCTGCTCTATTGTAGCCCTGAGCTGTGATTCACTTTTTATATCAATTTTCCATCCGGTCATTTTAGCCGCAAGTCTGGCATTCTGTCCTTCCTTACCAATAGCAAGAGAAAGCTGGAAATCGGGAACAGTTACCTTTGCACTCTTCTCGGCTTCATTCACATCAACCCTTATTACTTTTGCAGGACTTAAGCTTGCTGATATAAATACTTCTGGATCACTGCTCCATTTTATTATATCTATTTTCTCTCCCCTTAGTTCATCAACTATTGCCTGAACTCTTGTACCTTTTTGTCCGACGCAAGCCCCAACTGGATCAACATTTGGGTCCTTGGAAAAAACAGCAATTTTCGTCCTTGAACCGGGTTCTCTTGCAATACTTTTTATTTCAACTATACCTTCATGAATCTCAGGAACTTCCAGTTCGAAGAGCCTTTTCACAAGACCTGGATGTGTCCTTGAGACTGCAATCTGAGGACCCTTTGTGGTCTTTTTAACTTCAAGAATATATGTCTTTATCCTGTCGTTAAACCTATACTCCTCACCCGGTGTCTGCTCAGTGGATGCAAGAACGGCCTCAGCCTTTCCCATATCTATAATTACGTTCTTTCTTTCAAACCTTTGAATAATACCTGTAACAATATCGCTCTCCTTGTTTGAAAACTCATCATAAACCAATTCACGCTCTGCTTCTCTTATCCTTTGAACAACAACCTGCTTGGCAGTTTGAGCAGCAATTCTACCAAAATCCTTCGGTGTCACTTCTATTTCTGCCACGTCACCGTCTGCCAGCATTCCATCCAGCCTCTTAGCTTCATCCAAAGATATCTCCATACTGTCATTAGCAGGCAGTTTACTTACCTTCTTTAGTGCATAAACTCTAACGTCCCCGGATTCAGCATTAAACGTAACCTTAACACTCTGTGAAGAACCGAAATTACGTTTGTACGCAGAAATCAAGGCAGCTTCAATCGCTTCAATCAGTATATCCTTGTTTATTCCTCTTTCCTTTTCCAGTTGATCCAATGCATGGATTAATTCCGCACTCATTTATTCCTAAACCTCCCTAAAAAATCTTAGAATTTAATTGTCCTCTTTACAACTGCTACCGTTTCTCTGTCGAATTCAAGCATCTCATTATTTGATCCAATAATTGATATTTTACCGTCCATAAGCCCGTTTAACCTGCCCTCGAAAATTTTCTTTCCATCTATAGGTTGAAAGAGCTTAACTTCTACCTGCTCACCCTTATACTTTATAAAATCCTTTTCTCTTTTTAAAGGTCTTTCAATTCCAGGTGACGATACCTCAAGAAAATAATGCTGTGAGATAGGATCAGCCTTGTCGAGTTCCTCCCCTAATGCCTCACTGACTAATTGGCAGTCATCTATTGATATGCCACCCTCTTTGTCTATGTAAACTCTGAGGTACCAATTTGCTCCTTCCTTAAGAAACTCTACGTCCACCAATTCGAAATGGTTTGATTCTACAATCGGTGAAACCATTTCTGTCACAATATCTTCAATCTTTCGCCTGGCCATATTTACCTCCGATCTAATCTAAACAAAATCATGAAATGATTTTGTCAACCTTAATTATTGTCGTGAGAAATTGTGGTGTGTATGCATACACCATAATTTCCTAGACATAAACAAAATCATGAAATAATTTTGTAATCTTAATTATTGTCATGTGAAATTGTGGTGCAGCATGCACCGTAATTTCTAACGACTTATAATAATTAACACCATGTGTTATTATATTTAAGCATAAGCCAGGGGCCTTGAGCCCCATAACAAACTTTCCCGATAATTTCTTAAAACTTTTCGAAAAACAATGCGAAAGAGTGGGATTTTCCCACTCTTCTCTACTTTTAAAGAAACTTTAAAATTTTACCCAAGAGTATTATATCACTATTATGTGCATTAATCAACAAATTTATTACAGTATTTAAAATCTCACAGCTATTTCAGCACAACTTTTTAACTTCATCCAAAAATTCTTCAACAATTCTGTCCTGAGGAATCTTGCGAATTATTTCGCCTTTCTTAAAAAGCAGTGCCTCTCCATCCCCTCCGGCTATACCTATATCCGCATGCCTTGCTTCTCCAGGCCCGTTAACAGCACACCCCATAATGGCTATTTTCAAGTCAGTATTGACACCTTGAAGCCTTTCTTCAATACTGTTGGCTATATCTATAAGATTAATCCTGCAACGTCCGCATGTCGGACAGGATATGAACTCTATTCCGTCTTTCCTTAGCTCCAATGACTTTAATATCTCAATACCGGCCTTTATCTCCTCAGCAGGGTCTCCTGTAAGGGATACCCTTATTGTATCTCCTATCCCCTCTGCTAAAAGTGCACCGATACCCACTGAAGATTTTACAGTCCCTCTGTATATCGTTCCTGCTTCTGTCACACCCAAATGCAAAGGATAGTCCGCATTCTGCGACATTAAGCGGTAGGATTCTATCGTAAGGGGTACGTTTGATGCTTTAATTGAAATAACTATATCTCGGAAATTAAATTCTTCCAATAGTGATGCATGATAAAGAGCACTTTCCACCATGCCCTCTGCTGTAACACCTTTATATTTTTCTAGAATATCCTTTTCTACCGATCCGGAATTGACGCCGATCCTTATGGGAATATTCCTTTCCTTTGCCATAACAGCGACCTTCCTGACCCTCTCCATGCCGCCGATGTTCCCAGGATTTATCCTTATTTTGTCCACACCCTTTTCCATACAAACAAGAGCAAGTCTGTGATCAAAATGTATATCCGCTACCAATGGAATTTTAATGGCTTTTTTTATTTCACCAATAGCTTCTGCCGCCTCGTTATCCAATACAGCAAGCCTTATAATATCACAGCCAGCTTCTTCCAGCCCTTTAATCTGCTCCACAGTCCCTTTAATATCTCTCGTATCGGTATTTGTCATGGACTGAACCAGAACAGGAGCATCTCCTCCGATATACAAAGGACCTACAGGTATTTTCCTTGTTTTCTTTCGATTAATTGAAAAATGGCCCACAGCTTTACACTCCGATCCCGTTAAAAATCTTAAATATATCGCTAAACAGCACCACTACAAACAGTATCATCATAAACACAAAGCCTGCTGCCATAATCACTCTTTCCTTTTCTACGGGAAGCGGCTTCCTTCTCACAGCCTCAAGCCCCAACAAAATAAGTCTGCTTCCGTCAGCCGGCGGAATAGGAAGTAAATTTGCAATTCCCAAAGCTATAGATATGAATACCATTAGGTTAAATGTACTGAGTATCTTGTCTTTTAAGGTTGGCACCATCTGAACCACTTCATTCATGGTAGCTACCATTCCCACAGGCCCTGTAACCTCTGCAAAAGAAAACTTGCCTTGGAAGAGATATATAATAGAATATATAGAAACTCTTGTATAAGAGTACGTGCTTATAAATGCTTCTCTTATTGTATCTCCTATACTTCCCTTTATGCTTGGAGCAAAAGCCATTCCAATGTCATAGCTTTCCCTTCCTTGCTCATATGCAGGCTTGATTTGAAGAGATGTGCTTTTTCCATCCCTTAATACATTGACATTAAGCACTATATTGCTGTTCTCTGCGGTTTTACCGTCCTGTTTCATTCTTTGTTCTTCTTCACTGACCTTCCTGAGATAATTCAAAATATCCGGCATGGATTTAATTTCCTGGTTGTCTATCCTGACTATTCTATCACCTGGCTTTAAATTATTCTTTTCATCTTTCTGTTTATTCATTACCGAGTCAACAACGTTGGAGTCACTGCCATAGGTTTCTTTTGCTCTAAAGCCTAATAAAAGCCTATTTGCAGGTATCACCAGAGGCTTTACGTCAATCTCATCCTCTACTCCATTTCTCTCAAACTTGATTTTGGCTTCGTTTCCCTTTGATGCCATCAAAAATAACATCTCTTCAGCAGGAGCATATACACTTTTTCCGTCGTAAGCCTTGATAATATCCCCTTCCCTTAAACCGGCCTCATATGCCGGAGAGCCTTCCAATACCCTTCCTACTTTTGTAGTTTCATAACCTGTTGCAGATATAATCACCATCAAAAGAACTGTTGCAAGCAGTATGTTTGCTACGGGACCTGCTGCTATGACAGCCATCCTTGTAAGTACCGACTTTTTCCCGAAGGATCTTTCATTATCGGACTCCTCTTCCTCACCTTCCAGCTTTACATATGCCAACGCGGGAATAAGCCTCAGAGAATACATTGTCTCGCCGATTTTTACGCTGAAAATTTTGGGTCCGAAGAAGAGTGAGAATTCGAGAACTTGAATTTTACACATCTTTGCAACAAGAAAATGCCCCAGTTCATGTACGATAATTATAATATTAAATGCGATTATTGATAATAGTAACGTCATATTTTATCCTCCTGTCATATAAACATCAGCTGGCTGTTTAAGTCATCACTTATTTAAAATCATGTCTCTTGTATCCCTATCTACTTCTATTATATCTTCAAGGCTTGGATTTTTATTCTTTTGATGTTTCTCCATAGCTTTTTCTATTATAGCCGGAATATCTATAAACCTGATCTTTTCTTCCAGGAATAAACCGACTGCCACTTCATTTGCTGCATTTAAAACCGCCGGCATAGTCCCTCCTGTCTTTAATGCGTCAAAAGCAAGCCCAAGGCATGGAAATGAATTTAAATCAGGCTCTTCAAATGTAAGGCTTCTCGTTTTCAGCAAATCCAACTTTGAAAACTCATTATCACTTCTATCCGGGTATGTAAGTGCAAACTGTATGGGAATACGCATATCGGGTGATCCAAGCTGTGCCATAACAGAGCCGTCACAGTATTCTACCATTGAGTGAATAACACTTTGGGGATGTATCAAAACCTCAATTCTGTCTGCGGAAATGTCAAAGAGCCATTTCGCTTCAATAACCTCAAGCCCTTTATTCATTAGGGATGCAGAATCAATGGTTATTTTGCTGCCCATAACCCAGTTGGGATGCTTTAATGCATCTTTTAATGTCACTTCCATGAGCTCCTCACAGGTTCTGCCCCGGAACGGTCCACCTGATGCAGTAAGGATAAGCTTTGATACTTTATTTAAATTATTACCCATTAAGCACTGAAAAATAGCAGAATGTTCACTATCGACAGGCAAAATATTTACATTATACTTCTTCGCCTCAGACATAACAATGCTTCCGGCTGTCACAAGAGTTTCCTTATTTGCAAGGGCTATGTCCTTCCCCTTTCTTATTGCTTCCATTGTAGGAATGAGACCAGCAATACCAACGATAGAAGTAACAACCGTGTCTACTTCATCCATAGCGGCAACTGCCTTTAGGCCTTCCAAGCCGCTAAGAACCTCAATGGGTAATCCTTTTAGCCTAGATTTTAGTTCATCCCTTAAAGAATCATTATTTATAGCAACAATCTTGGGCATAAACTCCCTAGCCTGCTCTTCCAAAAGGTCTAAATTGCCGTTTGCCGATAATCCTGAAACCCTTATTTTTAAATTCCTTGCTACATCCAATGACTGTGTGCCAATGGAGCCCGTCGAGCCAAGAATAGATATATTTTTAGCCATTATTTCAACTCCCTAGAATGATAAAACCATTCTTATATATAAATACACAGTCGGTGCAACAAACAAAATACTGTCAAACCTATCTAGTACACCACCGTGGCCTGGCATAAGGTTTCCGTAATCCTTGACTCGGGAAAACCTTTTTATAGCTGAAGCACCCCAGTCTCCGATCTGTGAAACAATGCCGTTGATACCGCCTAGAATAATAAAATGATGATAAGGAATAGTCTCACCCATATCTTTTTTAAACAAATAATTTATAAAAAGGCCAAAAGCAGATGTAAGCACCATGCTGCCTAGAATACCGCCTACAAAACCTTCAAATGTCTTTTTGGGACTTATTACAGGCAGAATTTTTCTTTTACCGAAGAATTTTCCTGAAAAGTATGCAAAAGTATCGGTAGCAAATGCACCTATGAAAATAAGCCAAATGTAATAAAAACCATTATCAAGCTTTCTTGTCATTACAACAAATGAAAACAAAAAGGGAACATACAGCATTCCGAATACCGTAAGGGATATGTTTATTATATTAAACTTCTCATGGAAGAAGATTATTATCAAAAATAAAAATACCATTACTAAAAATAATGCCAATGAAACATAATTTGCAGATTTTATTATGTCCAAATAATCAGTGAAAAACCTGTTGCTTGTTTTAAGTCCAACTATAAGAATCGGAAGGCATGACAAATAACCGAACAGCCTTATAGGCTTATAGCCCACATTTGATACTGCATTATAAAATTCATAAATACCTATTAGGGATAAAAGAAAAATTGATGCTGAGACAAAAAAACTTCCTGAAAATACCACAACAAAAAGTAATGCAATTCCTATAATTCCACTAATAATTCTCGTCTTCAAAAGTTACACTCCTCCAAAACGTCTATTTCTTTTTTGATATTCCATAATAGCCTCATCTATGTAAGCTTCGCTAATATCAGGCCACAGCACATCTGTGTACCAAAACTCGGTATAGGCCATTTGCCACAACAAATAGTTGCTGTGCCTTTTTTCACCGCTTGTACGGATAAGCAGGTCAGGATCAGGCATATACCACGTATATAATTTTTTAGCGAAATATTCTTCGTCTATATGATCATTCTTTATAATACCTTTTTCCGCTTCGGTCACAATCTCTTTTACAGCATTTACGATTTCGTCTCTTCCACCATAGTTCAATGCAATATTGAGGCAGATTCCGGAATTTTGTGAAGTAACCCTTTCAACCCTCTTGATTTCATTTTGAATATCAATGGGCAGCCCTTTAATATTGCCTATAACTCTAATTTTAGCCTGGTCTCCACCCAATTCCTTTTCTGCGTTTTTAAGCTTTTCCAAAAGGAGATCCATAAGCTCATCAACTTCCTTTTTAGGTCTTTTCCAATTCTCTGTAGAAAAGGCATAAACAGTAAGATATTTAACACCAAGCTTGTCACAATATCTTACAATCTTTTTTAAAACATTGCTGCCCTCCCTATGTCCCAATATTTTAGGAAGCTTTCTTCTTTTTGCCCATCTTCCGTTTCCATCCATAATAATAGCTATATGGGTTGGAATATTTTGAGGATCAACACCTATTCTTTCCCCTTTATCCTTATTATTTTTCAAGAACCCTTTAAATAAACTCATTACGCCTCCGATTAATCACTCTTCGTATAGATTGCAATTTGTATATACTTAGTCATGATCAAAAATAACTTCCGCTATAAATTTCGCTCATGTGTTGACTTAACTCATCAATCTATTATATAAAATTATTTAAAAGCCATAACCAATATATATAATACATTAATTTCTATAATAAAACAACAACAAACTATTTGGCCGCATAATGACTAACCCCTCTATATGAGGGGTTTTGCTATCAGCAGTCTAACTTTATTATTACCGACAATATCGCACCTTAGTATCCTGTAGCCCATATCGTACTCGCTGGAAGTTTTCCTGGGTTCGCTTGTCACTTTGATTTCATCTGCTTCAAATGAATATTTTTTTATCTGCTCTAATCCATCCTTCAGAATATATCCGGTCAAATCGGGTAAACTCAATGTGTTACACCTCTAATATTTCTTTTTCCTTATCTTCAACTACCTTTTCAATTTCAGCAACCCTTTTGTCAGTTATATTTTGAATATCCTTTTCCGCTGTCTTAAGGTCGTCTTCAGTTATGGAATTATTCTTCTTTTCGGCTTTGAAATGTTCTATGGCATCTCTTCTTATGGCCCTTACAGCTACCTTCGCATCTTCACCGTATTTCTTAACTGTTTTTGTAAGTTCTTTTCTTCTCTCCTCTGTAAGAGGTGGAAATACCAGCCTGATTATTTTTCCGTCATTGTTAGGATTTAGACCAATATCGGATTTTTGTATCGCCTTCTCAATTTCCTTTAAAACCTTAGCATCCCATGGCTGAATAGAAATAATTCTTGCTTCCGGTATTGTAACACTTCCTAACTGTGTTATTGGAGTAGGTACACCGTAATAATCTACCATAATCTTATCCAAAATGGACGAGTTCGCTCTTCCTGCTCTGAGTCCTGCCAAGTCATCCTTCAAAACATTTATAGTCTTTTTCATCTTTTCTTCAAATGGTTTGTAATCTTCTTTATTCATACTAATAACCTCCCTGATTACCTTATAGATGTTCCTATTTCTTCTCCAAGAATTACCTTAATTATATTATCCGGTTGATCGAGACCAAATACAATTATAGGTATATTATTGTCCTTACAAAGCGATGCTGCCGTTGAATCCATGACACCAAGTTCTTTATGAAGCAAATCTAGATATGTCAGCTTATCGAATTTCTTGGCATCAGGATTAACATTGGGATCACTGTCATATACTCCATCAACCTTTTTCGCAAGAAGTATAACTTCTGCGTCAATCTCAGCAGCCCTCAATGCTGCCGTTGTGTCTGTAGAAAAGTAAGGGTTCCCAGTTCCGCAGGCAAAAATAACAATTCTTCTTTTATCAAGATGCCTTACCGCCTTTCGCCTTATGTAAGGTTCTGCAATCTGCCTCATTTCTATAGCAGTTTGAACCCTTGTAGGTACTCCTCTTGACTCTAGGGCATCTTGCAGTGCGAGAGAATTTATAACTGTTGCCAGCATTCCCATATGGTCAGCAGTTGTGCGGTCCATGCCTTTGCCGCTTCTTCCTCTCCAGAAGTTCCCTCCTCCGACAACTATTGCCACATCTACTCCAAGTTTGTAAATTTCGTTTATCTTATCACAAACTCCATTAATTGTATCAGCATCAATACCGACTTTATGGTTTCCGGCTAAGGCTTCACCGCTGATTTTTAACATAACCCTTTTGTACTTTGGTGTCAGCATCAAAAATTTCCTCCGATTCTTAATATTAAAAGCAATTGTATTATATTAAGTTCAATTTATCACAACAAATGAAAATATTTTTATATATGAATATGGGAACATAATAAATGTTCCCATATTTTAATATTATTATTTGCTTTAATATTAGCCACCGATTTGCTTCATAACTTCATCAGCAAAGTTTTCCTGCTTCTTTTCTATACCTTCGCCTCTTTCAAATCTAACAAACCTTCTGATGTTGATATTTTCTCCGATAGTTGCGATTTTTTCAGTCATAAGCTGCTGAATTGTCTTGTCATTATCTTTAATCCATGGCTGTTCTAAAAGACATACTTCCTTGTAATACTTCTCGATTCTTCCTTCAACCATTTTTTCAATAATTTTCTCAGGCTTTCCTTCATTTAGTGCCTGTGCCTTCAAAATCTCTTTTTCCTTTTCCAAAATAGCTGTAGGAACTTCTTCACGTCTTACGTACTCAGGTTTTGCTGCTGCAATTTGCATTGCTACATCTTTAACAAAGCCTTTGAACTCTTCATTTTTTGCTGCAAAGTCTGTTTCTATATTAACTTCAACGAGAACACCGATTCTTCCGTCTCCATGAATATAAGCTTCTACCAATCCTTCAGCTGCTATTCTTCCTGATTTCTTTGCAGCTGCTGCCAATCCCTTTTCTCTTAATACTTCTATTGCCTTTTCCATATCTCCGTTAGCTTCTGTAAGAGCCTTCTTGCAATCCATCATTCCGGCTCCAGTTCTTTCACGGAGCTGCTTTACCAAATCTGCTGTAACCATAGTAAATCCTCCATAAAAATATTAATATAATATTTTTTCTTATAATCTATTATTTATTTTAATTTTAATTGAAAATTATTCAGCCTGAGCTTCCACTTCAACTACTTCCTCAGCTTGAACAGCTGCAGGTGCAGTATCTGTCAACTGTTCGCCCTGTCTGCCTTCTAAAATAGCGTCTGCTATTTTAGCTGTAATTAGTTTAACAGCCCTTATAGCATCATCGTTTCCTGGTATAGGGAAATCAATTTCATCAGGGTCACAGTTTGTATCAACTATAGCAACAACAGGAATACCCAATCTCTTTGCTTCCAATATTGCATTTCTTTCTTTTCTTGGGTCAACTATAAACATAGCTCCAGGCAATCTCTTAAGATTCTTTATTCCGCCAAGATTCTTTTCAAGATCAACCATTTCTTTTTTAAGCTTTATAACTTCCTTCTTAGGAAGAACATCAAATACTCCGTCCTTCTCCATGCTTTCCAATTTGTTTAATCTGTCAATTCTCTTCTTGATAGTATTAAAGTTGGTAAGCATACCTCCGAGCCATCTTGCATTTACAAAGTACTGACTGCTTCTTTGTGCTTCTTCCTTAATAGAATCCTGTGCCTGCTTCTTTGTTCCTACGAACAATATATCTTGTCCGTTCATTGCTACTTCTCTTATGAAGTAATAAGCTTCTTCTACCTTCTTTACAGTCTTCTGAAGGTCAATGATATAAATACCATTACGCTCTGTAAAGATAAATTCCGCCATTTTAGGATTCCATCTTCTTGTCTGGTGACCAAAGTGAACCCCTGCTTCCAATAACTGTTTCATAGAAATTACTGACATTTATTATTCCTCCTTTTAGTTATACCTCCACGTCTTCATCTTCCTGGAACACTCATTAGGAGCACTTTTCCAAAAATCAGTCCGTGTGCGTATTTTTACCGTTAAATAGTATAACACAAGGAAATAATATTATCAACTATTTCGACTAATTTATAAATATTATTTTTCACCCCCCCCTATAAACACTTGAAATTAGGTCAAGGATAGACTACTATTATATATATCCTACTAAATTAAATTGTGAAAAATGTTTTGCAGTTTTTCAATCTTAAATGTTACTTTCAAAACATATAGATTAAAGCAGATTTAACAGATTAACAATTAACCACTTTTAATCTATCTACTATTTTTTATTTATAGGGAGGCATTTTATGGAAGATATTAATTTTCTAAAAAGTTCGGCAGATTTTTCAGTGGTGCAGGGTAAACCACTAAATGGCTGGACTAAGTTTGTTGGCATATCGTATATTGTCTATGGCTCATTGATGTGTGTCGGAATCCTTACAGCAGCTATAGGTATACCTATAATATTTGCCGGCCTTAGGATTTTAAGAGCATACGAGGATATGAAACGTTTTTCCGAGTCAAACAGCTATTACAACTTAGCGAACGCGGTTGATAACCTTAACGGCAGCTTCAAAATCACAGGGATTCTGATTGTAATAGGTTTATCATTTATGGCATTATATATTATTGCTATAGTTGCTATTATGTTTTTGGGAATAATGGCTTTTCGTTAACAATCCTGTTCAACTTTTTTATGGTATTTTTTCTACACGTAAATGTATAGAATTAATCAATTTTAATACAGCTTATTAAGCCGGAGGATACTCCGGTTTAATTTTTTTAATGTCTAGGAAATTATGGTGTCTGCTACACCACAATTTCTCACGACAACAATCAAGGTTGCAAAATCGCAAGCGATTTTTTTAATGTCTTTGAAACTTTTTTGATTTTCAATTGTATTTATATTTATAAGACAAAACACTCAAGATTTTATAAAAGGATGGATGCAGCTTTGGAAGTAGCGGACAAGGAACTTATCAAACTTTGTAAAAGAAAAAATAGAGAAGGCTTTGATCTCTTATTCCAAAAGTATGAACGTTACATATATAAAATATGTTACTTCTATGCATCTTCCAAGGATGACTCATTGGATCTTGTGCAGGAAATATACATGAAGATTTTTAAGTCTCTCGATAGTTTTGATGAAGACAAGGCACTGCTTCCCTGGATAAAGAGGATTACGATCAATACATGCATAAACTTTTTAAAGAAAAACAATAAAGGTGTCATTTCTCTAAATGAAAGCACCGTTCCTGAAGAAGATCCCTTGGAGCTAAAGCTTGTTTCATCCGAAAACACAGAACAACAAATACTTTATCAGGATACTAAAAAGGTCGTAGAGAATTCCATAAGAGAGCTACCCTATGAAATAAGAATGGCAATAATTCTAAGACATATAAAAGGATACAGCTATAAGGCAATAAGTGATTTGATGTCATGCCCCGAAGGTACTGTAAAAACTTATATACATAGAGGCCGAAACCTTCTTAAGAAAAGTCTTATCAAGAAAGGAATATGGGAGGTATAAAATGGATTGCAATTTTGACACTGCTTTACTCCATGATTATTTGGAAGGAACAATTGACGAGCTGGAAAAAATATTTGTTGATGAGCATTTAAAGGTATGCAGAAAATGCAAAAAGGAACTTACCCATTTAAAGCTGCTTTTCTGGGAACTGGAAGGCATAAATGATGAGGAGATTGATATCCCCCATGAACTCGAATCCATAAGGGAAAATGTTGTTGACAATATAATGGCAGATGAAAGTGAAGGTTTTGGTATCAAAAAGCTTTTAAGAATCCAAAAAAAGAATCTGGAAACCTCCAACATGTATATAAATTATATTCCCGGTAAGGATTTATTCGAAAAAGGAATAAAAAAATCTTCTTCCATTTTATATAATGCATCAGGCAAGGCTATAAAAAAAGGAATTAAAATAATACAGTCGAGGTAATAATCATGGTTATATTGTTTATACTAAAGGTTTTCGGCATACTGCTTTCTTTTGTGGTTCTGCTTCTTTTGTTTGTACCTTTCACATACTGTGTCGCTGCCAGAAAGCATAAAGACACACATATAAAAGCTGGCGTAAGTTGGTTGTTTGGCTTATTGGGATTTACATTTTCCAAGAAAAACTGGAATAAAAGCCAACTATATATAAGACTTTTAAAAATAAAATTTTCTGTTATTAACAGCAATACTAAAAAGCTGCACCTTAAGGTAGATTCCAAATATCAAAAAAAAGATAAACTGCCACAAAACAACGTCAGGTTTTTAGATAAAAACTTTTTAAAACCAATAATGAAAGCATTAAAAGAGCTTTTTTATCATATAAAACCTAAAAGATTCAAACTTGAAGGGAGGTATGGTTTTGAAGACCCTTTTTACACTGGGGTAGCCCTGGCATCCTTTAACATAATGCGGCCGCTTTTTATAAATTATAATGTTAATGTATGTCCTGTATTTGAAGATGAAATACTTGAGGGTAATTTTCTTATAAAGGGTCGCCTGATACTGATTGCAGTTATGGTTATCGCTATAAAAACTCTTTTTAATAAAAATGTCAGAAAAATATTATTTTCCAAGGAGGAAAAAGCATATGTCAATTGATTTGAATGTAAATGAAAACATAAACATGATTTTTGAGAAATTGGAGAACTTTTTGAAATCAAAAACAGTAGTGGGTGAATCCATCAAAATTGGTGAAACAACAATAATACCGTTTCTTACAGTCACCTTTGGATTAGGTTCGGGAGGCGGCGATGGAAAGGACCCTAAAGGAGCAAATGGCACAGGTTCCGGTGCAGGTGTTGGTGCAAGAGTAGCTCCTACAGCAGTTCTGGTAGTAAAAGGGGATGATGTACAGCTTCTTCCAATTAAGAAAACAGGCGGTCTTGATAAGCTTATTGAAATGGTTCCCGACATTGTATCCCATATCAAATGCGATAAGGCCGGTGATACTGAAGAAAATAAATAATACCTGAAAGTAATGCCATAGGTAACATGAGGGCTGTCGGATATCCGACAGTCTTTTTAATGCCTTGGCAATAAAACAGCTTACAATTATACTCCCTAGACATATAACCTTGTGCTATAATGGATAATATAAATTTCCAACCTGAAAGAAAGGATTTTATGAAAAAAGATATATTATTACCGGATGATGTACTAAGCATTATAACAAGGCTGAATACCGCAGGCTATGAAGCCTTTGCAGTGGGCGGCTGTGTAAGGGACAGCCTTCTCAATAAAACACCCAAGGATTGGGATATAACAACAAATTCACTCCCCCACAATACAAAGTCGTTATTTGAAAAAACCATAGACACCGGACTAAAACATGGAACCGTAACTGTCGTTATAAATAATGAAAGCTACGAAATAACAACCTATAGGATTGATGGTGAGTATTCCGATAACAGAAGACCTGACAGTGTTGAGTTTACCGCTTCCCTGAAGGAGGATTTAAGCCGCAGGGATTTTACCGTCAACGCCCTCGCCTATAACCCGTCCTTAGGAGTAATAGACTATTTTGAAGGCATAAATGATCTTGATGATAAAGTTATAAGAGCCGTAAGGAATGCTGATGAAAGGTTTAAGGAGGATGCTCTTCGGATGCTTAGGGCAATACGTTTTTCTGCCCAGCTTGGATTTCGAATAGAATCCCAAACCCTAAAAGCCATTTCACAAAACAAAGAACTTATAAATAATATAAGCCCAGAGAGGATAAGGGAAGAGCTTACCAAGATATTGGTTTCACCCAATCCATCAAAGCTTCTTCTTCTCCATGATACAGGACTGTTAAAATTTGTACTTCCTGAATTTGAAAGCTGCATCGGCATAGAACAGAACAACCCTTATCATATGTATAATGTGGACCAACATACCATTCTTGCTGTGTCCGGCATTGAATGCGACAAGATTTTAAGATGGACAATGCTGCTTCATGATATTGGGAAAGCGGTTACCAAGACTACCGACTCAGAAGGGATAGACCATTTCCATGGTCATCAGAGTGTCAGTGTGGATTTGGCCCTTAGTATTTTAAAAAGGCTACGGTTTGACAATAAGTCCATAGATATTATACTAAAGCTTATCAAGCATCATGATATGAGAGTAGCCCCTGACAATGTCTCCATTAAAAAAGCTCTGAAAACACTTGGCAAAGAGGCTATATTCCTGCTTCTAAAGGTCAAGGAAGCAGATATAAGAGCTCAAAACACCAAATTTCTTGAATCAAGGCTCGTTGATTTGGCTAAAATTAAATGTATGGCAGGAGAAATAATAGAGTCTAATGAGTGCTTTAGCCTGGATTCTTTAGCTATTAGCGGAGATGACCTAATTAATCTTGGTATCAGCCAGGGTAGAAATATTGGAATTATTTTAAACAAGCTTTTGGACATGGTTATTGAAAGTCCTCAATTGAACACTTATTCCCACTTATGCCGAATAGTTGGCACCCGATTTTTGGGTCCTATGTAAATTTTTTCGAACACATGCCTTTTTAATCAATAATAGTTCTATTAGGGGATTGTAAAGTACTTTTATTAGGTATATAATTTTAATGTTACCCTAATTTGCTTTGTGGTTAATGTAAACATCGGTTTATACATTAACAGATTGCTTTTGTAGTTACAAAAGTATTCTACTCGGCAAGTTAGTATTATCTCATAACATTATATTACAGGAGGCAACCAAAAATGAAAAAAAATTTACTACTTATATCACTGTTAGTATTAATCTCAGCTGTATCTACCTCTTGCAGCTCTGATAGCAACAATACCGGCACCACAAGCCCTGAACCCTCGGCTATTACAGAGCCCTCACCTACACCAATTGATCCTTTGAGTATCAAAAAACCCCAAAGTGATATATCAATTGTAGTAAACAGAGGCAACATATTAGGAACAGTTGATCTAAAAAGTAAAAAATGGACAAATGCATCCGATTCACAAAAGCTTTTAAAAGGAGATGAGGTTTTTACTTATTATTCATTTGACTCAGTAGTAGGAACAGGCATAACACCCAAAATCAAAGAAGATAAATCAATTGATATAGCACAGGATTTCCCATACGCCAACAATGATGAGCTTAATGCAAAAGTTTTCATATACCAGCTTGGGATCAGCGGACCTTGGAACGCAATGCCAAGAGTTCCAAAAGCCTCAGGTGCAAACCTTATAACATACGGAAAAATAGTTAAGGATGTACTTGATAAAAAAGGCTTATCCAATAGCAACATATCTATTAAAAGGTCTTCTGAGATAGACCTTGACGGTGATGGAACAGTTGAAAAACTGGTGTGTGCATATGACTACAATACTGCCTCCTGGTACAAATCAGAGGGCAAAGAAGGACAAGGCACATACTCGATGGTTGTACTTAATAAAGTTGTAGACGGTCAGGAACAGAACATTGTTATACGTGATCAATACTCAAAATCCAAGCCTGCTAAGGAGTGTATTTATTTTGCTCCTATGGTTCTTGATATAGACAATGACAACAACATGGAAATAATTGTAGAAGGTAAAAACCAGAATGCTTCCACAATTGAAGTCTTCAGAGTTGTAGGAAAAGATGTAGTCAACGTCTATTCCACAGAAATACCTACAAAGATTATCAACAAGAAATAATAAACTTTGCTTATTAGGGGGACAAGCTTAAATGCACAGTCCCCTTTTTATTTCATTAATAAAATATTATTCTCAATTAAAGAAAGGAATACATACATGAAAAGAATTATACCGGCTATCATTTCCCTAATTTTGATTTTCTCCTCAGTAATACCTTCATCTTCGGCACAATCCAAGATAAAAGTAGCACTTGACGGCAAAGAACTGAAATTTGATTCAGCCCCCTTCATCAGCAACGGAAGAACCATGGTGCCTTTTAGAGCAATCTTTGAAGCACTTGGAGCAACTGTAGAATGGGATGCAGATACCGATACCGTAACTGGTACAAAAGATGATTTAAGAATTATACTTACAATTAACAGCACTACAGCCTCGATAAACGATGACATTATTGAATTAGATGCTGTTCCCCAGGTGAAAAACGGAAGGACTTTTGTTCCCACCAGATTTGTGGCAGAAAACCTTGGTGTGAGGGTTTATTGGAACAACGCTTCTAGCACGGTAGTTCTTTTGAGCGATAAAGTGGACCCATCCATGGACAGCAGCTATATAGAAGCAGCCAACCCTACTTATGAAGAGTCCAACTCCAATAAATCAGAAATAACTTTCTGGTACTTCAATAAGGATGAAGCACCTAATATAGTAAGAGCATATAACGAGCTGTATCCGGATAAAAAGATAAACCTATCTGTAATTCCCGATAAGGATCAACAATACCAGAACAAGCTTACGTCAGCTTACAGGGCAGGATCAGGTATTCCGGATGTTGCCGGATTTGAATCAGCCTTTGTCAAGAGGTTTGTTGAAATGCCCGGAGCCCTTGATGATATTACAGCAAAATCCAAAGATATTACAGGAAACATGTATCCTTATACTCTGGATGTGGGAAAGGATAAGGGCGGAGTTTTAAGAGCAATCGCTCACCAGATCGCACCCATATCAATCGGTTATAAAAAATCTCTTGCCAAAAAATATCTTGGGACAAATGACCCTGCAAAAATATCACAGATGATTTCCACATCTGATAACATTCTTAAAACCGCAGCCACCCTAAAGTCGAAAAGCGGTGGCAAAGTGGCCCTTTTCCCTACTTTCGAAGAGCTATTAAGGACTTATATGGGTGCACGCACCAAAGGTTGGGTATCAAACAACAACCTTGTAATTGATCAAAAAGTGCTGGACTTTATGGATCTTGCCAAGAAGCTTAGAGCCAACAGATATGAATCAGGCCTTGACCAGTGGTCTCCCGGCTGGTCTGCTGCCATCGCAAGCGATGAAACAGCAATGTGCTGGGTTATACCTACTTGGGGTGTACCCTGGATAATAGGTTCTAATGATAAAAGAGCTGCTGACGGCGGCAGATGGGCACTTGCCACACCACCTTATCAAAACTTCTGGGGCGGTACATGGTTTGGATTATCTTCAAAGAGCACCAGAAAGCAGGAAGCTTTCAATTTTATAAAAGCCTTCACCTCCAATAAGAAGTTTATGAAGAAGTGGTGTATCGACAACCAGGATATGCCAAATAACAAAGCATTGGTAAATGAATTGGCATCAGATTCATATTACACATCCAAAATAACAGGCCAGAATAACTTTAAGATATTTGGCCCACTTGCTGAAAAAGTAAACGGTAAATTGCTTACAAAATATGATGATACAATAGAAAACTCATATATCGATGTGCTTCGTTCCTACCTGGCAGGAAAAATTGATACCAGGGATGAGGCCATAAAAATCTTAAAAGATAAAGTAAAGACCAACTTGAAAGATATTGCTGTTAAATAACCTAATTTGAGGTGTATAATGAAAAAAATATTATTACTATTTGCATTTTTAATGCTGCAATTGTTTCTTTCAACCAGTTCCTATGCTGCTCCTGCAAAAATAAAGGTGATAGTAAGAGGAAAAGCCCTTACAATGGACACTGCACCTGTAGTGTCCTCGGGCAGGACCTTGGTCCCAATGAGGGATATTTTTGAATGTCTTGATGCATACGTTGAATGGAACGACAAGACAAAATCCATTACAGCAACCAGAAGCGGAAAGGTGGTAAAACTTAAAATCGGAGATAAAAAAGGCTTTATTAACGATACTCCGGTTGTTTTAGATGCCTCACCAAGTATAACAAAAGGCCGGACACTTGTTCCTCTGCGGTTTGTGGGAGAGGCCTTTGGTGCCAAGGTTGAATGGGATAATGGTACAAGAACCATCAACATTTCAACAGATGATCTTGTTGAAAAGACATACAACACCTCAGGAAATATTAATAACGAGGGTTATGTATGTTCAAGCGGTGACTATGATTATATTTCCTTCTATAACTTAGGCACTTATAAAATAAAGCATGGAAGTTCTGAAAAAGTAAAAATCAACGGAAACCCAGTATCATTCATAAATATTGTTGGAGATTGGATGTATTTCGTATACTCTGAGAAATACCCTGTAGAAAGCGAGAGAGACAGACTTTACAGGATGAAGCTCAACGGCACCTCATCCACTAAAATAACCTCTGATAAGGTTTTATATGCCTCCATTGTTGATGATTGGATCTACTACATAAACCAAAGCGATTATGACAGACCATATAAAATACGTTTAGATGGTAAAGGCCGTCAGAAAATCAGCGACGATACCGTGTCCAATCTTGTGGTGTCTAATGGATGGATATTTTTCGAAAGGGACGGTGACCTTTGCCGCATGCGAACAAACGGCAAGGATGAGTCGGTTTTATGCGAGGAAATAACAGGCAATCTAAATTTTAATAACACAAAAGACACACTAATCTTCAGCTTATTTAACGATGAGGACAGAGGAATATACAAAATTAAAACCAACGGAACAGGCATTGAAAAGATTGTGAGTACTTCGGTAAATTCCTTAAACTATTCTGAAGGCTTTATATATTACAACGACTTTCTTGGTAACCTATATAAAATCAAGGAAGACGGAAGTGAAAAAAAGAAGATTAGTACCGGAGTTAAAGGTAGCCTAAACATATCGGGAGATTGGATATATTATACAAGCTATGTAATGCCTAAAAGCTTATCTGATATGGATATACCTGATGAAGATATAAATTCCAATGAGGATATGGAATCTGATGAAGATAATGAAATTAGCGAGAAGATTGATATCAAATCAAAGGAATTCAGAGTAAAAACTGACGGTTCAGTTAAGCAAAACATGGATAAAGAGGGCATATTCCAAGATATACAGACCTTTATTCCAGGAACCACCTCCTCTACCCCGATGCCAATTACAGTTACATCGGTTCCGCGGCCTCAGGCCACCCTTAGCCCAAAGGACATTGCAAAGCATACTGAAGCAATTTACCTAATCAAAACTTTTGATGAAGATGGTGAGCCCATAGGTTCAGGCACAGGGTTTAATATTGAAAGCAGCGGTATAATAGTAACAAATTACCACGTTATAGAAGGAGCCACAACTATCAAATGCAGTGTCAACAACAGTACAACATATGATGTTGAATATATTTTAAACTATAACGTGATGAGAGACATAGCTATACTAAAACTCAAAAATACATCCAACTTACCATTCTTAAGCCTTGGAGATTCCGACAAACTTGAGCTGGCTGAAGAAGTTGTTGCCATCGGAAATCCCCTTGAGCTGCAAAACTCAGTATCGACAGGTATTGTCAGCGGACTTAGGGTGTTATTTGGAATGAGTTATATCCAGACCAGTGCTGCCATCTCTCCTGGTAACAGCGGCGGTCCTCTCATAAACTCCTATGGCGAGGTAATAGGTATTACTACCATGTCTATGGCCAACACCCAGAATATCAATTTCGCGGTGCCCATAAACAGCGTTAAAAAACTATTCCCAACAGCAGCAATGATTCCGCTTTTAGCAGCAAGCAGGGAAGAATCGGTTTTTGAAGAATCTGAGCCTAATAACACTCTGGAAAAGGCTGCCGATTATCCTCCTAACTCCACTATGGAGGGGACTATAAAAGATGAAAAGGATTTAGATTACTTTAAATTTAATTTGACTAATAAATGTAAAGTTATCCTTGTAGGCATAAGCGAGGGAGCATTTCTTACTGAAGAGTCCCAAGATGATTTAAGTATTATACTAATTGACAGCAATGGCAAGCAAATTGCCAAAAGCGTTTCTCAGGTTGAAAGCGAATTAAAAACCCAGAACTTGACAATGGAACTGGAGCCTGGCAGTTACTACATTTTAGTTAAATCTGCGGAAGGCTATAAGGCCGAGGAATTTAAAGACAACTCAAGTAATGAATATGGGATTATATTTTTAACCGATTGATTACATGTACTTGATTTATCACTTTAAATTTAGCATCATACTATTACAGAAAAAATGGGGGATACCATGAGTAAAAACATATATATTTATCTTACCGCATTCTTCTGCGGAATGTCGGTAATGGCTGTAGAACTGAGTGCAACAAGACTACTTGCACCTACCTTCGGTACATCCAGTATAATTTGGACTATTGTTATAGGTCTTATAATGATTTCTATGAGTCTTGGTAACATATTAGGAGGAAGATCTGCCGACAAATATAACAGCATGGACAGACTCTATGCTCTTATATGGGCCGCCGCTATTTATATAGGGCTTATCCCTTTTGTAGGAAAATATATAATTATTCTTTCTGTAACAATTTTTATGTGGGTTTCCCCTGACAATCTTGTTGTATCGGGATCAATTTTGTCTTGTCTTATCATATTTTCCATTCCACTTGTAATACTGGGCATGGTCACCCCATATCTGGTAAAACTAGGCATAACAGATATAAATAAAAGCGGGAAAACCGCAGGCGAAATATATGCACTTTCCACCATTGGAAGCATTATAGGGACCTTTATACCTACATTTATCACAATACCCCTTGTAGGAACCAGCAAGACTTTCCTTATATTTTCCCTTATCCTAAACCTAATTTGCCTCTATTACTTTGTCTCAAAAAGGATAAGACTTGCAAAATCCATAATATCAAGCGTTATCATATTGGCTTTGACTGTCATACCATTTCATGATTCATATGCCTTCTGGAAGCAAAACATAGTCTATGAAGGTGAATCCAAGTACAATTACCTTCAGGTCTCAGAGGATTCAAAGTCCGTTATACTATCAACAAATGTGGCATTTGGTGTCCAGTCAATATACAAGAAGAACAGCGTTATTACCAACCTTTACTATGATTACGCACTTATGGCTCCACTGTTTATGAAGAATGTTAATTTCAATTCCAGTAAAGATGTTCTTATATTAGGCCTTGGGACAGGTACTTATGCAAAACAGCTAAAGCACTTTTTTCCCAATGTCAATACGGACGGTGTTGAGATTGATCCCAAGATAGTGGATCTTTCAAAAAAGTATTTTAATTTAAAAGATAATGAAGCCAACATCTATATAAATGACGGAAGGACGTTTTTAAACACTCATAAGGATAAAAAGTATGATCTTATAATGGTAGATGCATATCACGACATAACAATACCGTTCCATATGTCTACCAAGGAATTCTTCGCATTGTTAAAAGAAAGCTTGAAGCCTGACGGCATAATTGTAGTAAATATTAATATCCGCTCTAAGAAAGACTCTCAGATCAATGACTATATTTGTCAAACAATAAAAAGCCAAATGGAAAAAGTGTACAAATGCGAATTGAATAACTCCACTAATACCATAGTGTTTGCATCAAGGGATGAAAACTCTCTAAACTTTTTTCTAAACAACTCTGAGAGTATTGAAAAACAAAATCCTTTAAAAGGAATTTCCGAATATGTTAAGGCAAACCTTACAGAGATCAACGAATCCAAGTTAGTTTTCACAGATGAAGTGGCACCAGTGGAAATCATGGGTCAAAAAGTACTTGATGAAATTGTAGCAAATGAACTCGAGTCCTTTAAGAATGAACTTAATTCTGGAAAGGGATTTTGGGATAACATCATGCAGTATTTACGATAAACCATTATTTGCAACAATAACAAAACATTTATCCATAAAAAGTCAAGGAGATAGTCTATCCCTATCTCCTTGACTTTTTAAGTACTACCTAGATTCAATAGTCTTATAGCTTATTAATCACATACATCGTAGTTTTTTCCGTTGAAGAACAGTAACAAGAAAATGAGTATAAAGAATAATATTTCGCTGTTGTCACCTAGAAATCCTTTAAATAAACCGTTAGACATTATTGATTACCTCCATAAATTTATGATACTATATATTATTCTTTTTATAAAAATTGGTGCTTGTAAAACATCATTTTTATAAAAAGAATAATAAGTTTTTTGTACAGTTTTACAGCAATATAGTTACAAATTTTATTGAATAAATGTCACACAATAGGACATCGTCTGAGCCTGTTGGTCTTAATAGAATATAACTTGCTCCGACAGCTATCAGGGTTCCTACCCTGTCAATCAAAGGCCCGTTTGTGCCTATTAAAAACTCAACTCGCATAAGCTTTCCTATCTGAGTCGTAAGAAATCCCGGTGTAAACATGGTGCTCTGAACAGTTGACGGTACCGGAATAGAATTACCATGTACTTGCTGCCCGGCAACTCCAGGACTTAGAGCAGGACCCGCTGAGTATCCTGTAGGCATACCTGTCGGTAAAGCAGGCATTGTACCTGCAGGCAGTGCAGGCATCATACCTGCTGCTTGCTCAGTTCCATTAGTAAAGTTTTGCATACCGCTAGACCCATTGCCGTAAGAACTACCGCATGGACGCATAATAGGTGGATATGTCACAAAAATTCCTCCTTGTTTAATAAATTTGGTCAATCATTTAATCAAATTTTGGTACTCTAAGATTTCTTATTTTTCTTTCGAAATTTTTATAAATCAAAAGCATAGATTACTAAAAATGCTCTTAATAGAAATATTATGTTTCTGCATATAGGGGAGTCGGTAAGTAGAAGCAGTGTTCCCCGACCCTGTTAAAATAGCTCCCTGTTCTTGTGGCTGGGAAATAATCGGAGCATATAGCACTAAAGGGATTATAATACCAAAGACAGTCTCCGGCACCCCAGTGCACATTACCGGCAAGAGCCCAATCTGCAATGTCATAATGAATCTGCTCAGGCTCATTGGACCAGACTGTTTGTGGATTATATTCTCCATATGCTTCCGGCATAAGGCATGTAAACTGGTATGGCTGTTCAATTACCCTTCTTAAGTTTCCCTGACCGGTCCTTAAATACTCACCGTATGCTACATGTACCCTATTCATAACAACAGAAGCAACTGCTTTCATGCCGTCAATACCTTCACCGCCAGCCTCACATTTTATGAGTCTTGCAAATAACTCTCTTTCTGAATATGCCATCTTAATCACCTTAAACTGTGTTTTATATATTATATTTACATAACAACCATTATGATACAAAGAATAATTATTTTTTTGAAACCAATACTAAGGAATGATTGAAGTTTAATTCATCACTTTTAATGAGTATTATTAAATCTATAAATAGTTGGAGGGATATAATTTTGTATAACTTGTACTATGAGAATGGAGTTCTGATTAAACCAAATGTTGTTGTCAAGGGTGATAATGCATCTGTAACCTACAAAGGAATATTAAGCAACTCAGGTGCCAAATCGGTTTATATGCATGTTGGTTATGGAGATACTTGGGAAAATACTAAAGATATAAAAATGGAAAAAACAGAAGAGGGGTTTGAAGCAAGTTTGCCCGTATCAGACGACAAGCCTCTTAAAATGGTATTTAAAGATTGTGCAAACAATTGGGACAATAATGGCGGAAGAAACTACACTTTTGAAGTTCAATCAAGGCTATAGAACAAAATCGCTTGTGATTTTGCAACCTTAGTCGTTGTCGTGGGAAATTGTGGTGCAGCATGCACCATAATTTCTTAGACATGAACAAAATGAGCATCCCCAAAAGCAGGGTTAACCAGTGCTTTTGGGGATAATAAGTATATTATCTTCAATTCTCAACTTTTAATTCTTTATTTAGTTTTTTTATAGCCTTTTTCTCTATTCTCGATACATATGACCTGGATATACCAAGCATAGAAGCTACTTCACGCTGAGTTTTGCCTACACCGCTTAAAAGCCCGTATCGGAGTTCCAATACTATTTTCTCCCTGTTTTTTAATACCGCTTTCATTTTGTTATACAGCCTTACGACCTGCATCTTGAGATCAACTTCATCAACAACAGACTCGGAATTATCACCAATTACATCGATTAGGGTTATTTCATTGCCCTCTCTATCTACTCCTATGGGATCCTGAAGTGAAACCTCGCTCTGATTTTTCTTGGTTGATCTTATATGCATAAGTATCTCATTTGCAATACTTTTAGTGCGGAAACAAATAAACTAATATAAAATCATATCCAGCTTTTCACCATTCCATATTATTCTATCCACAACACTTCGCATGATCTTTCTTTTGTCCTCAACATCCATAAGCTCCCAGGCTTTATCATTAAAGCTTCCCAGACTGTAAGCTGTAAGCTCGGGATTATACCTTCCATCCTCATTATCTCTTTCCTTGTTTTCCAGAGTCAACATTTTGATTTGTAGGTTTTCCTTTTGCTTGGTATATTTCTCCACGTTTTTTGTAAGTATGTCTATAACTTCTTTGTGTCCTTTAGATATGGCGAAAACTAAATTTTGGATTCTCAATTCCAATTCAGCTATTCTTTTCTCAAGTGCATCCTTCTCAAGCTGCAGTGGTGATTGATTAGATGAAACTACTTTTTTACCTCCCTGTATATCCTCAAATATAGGCAAAGCCTTTGCTGCTATTTTTTTTAGCTCATCTAAAACCAAGCTATCTAAAGTATTTCCGCTAATATTATGCATGGAACATCTAATCCTCTTGCTCTTTTCTTTCAGCTCACATATATAATAAAATACCTGCTGACCATTTTCATTTTTTCTTTGAACTGTTTTGGGCCTCATATAGCCTCCACAGCTTGAACATCTTAAAATTCCTGAAAGCAATGATTCGGTGCTTTTTACCTTGCGCAAGCTCTTGGATTTATTCTGTAAAAGCAGCTCCTGGGCTTTTATCCATGTTTGAGACGGAATTATCCCATGATGCAGCCCTACAGCAACTATCCATTCACTGCAGTCTCTGTATCTGTCCTTATGCTCCTTATTTTGTTGGCTGGTTTTATTGTAAGCAATCAAACCATTAACACCGTTAAACTCCCCTGCATTCGAATACACATCATAATCCTTTTTTGATAAATACTCATATAAATTTTTATCTGCTATGGCATATACAGGGTTTGACAAAATAGGTCTTAAGGAGCCGGTATGAAAGTTTACCCCGTTCTTAGTTAAAATATTATGCTCTATCAGGTATTTTTCAACCCCTGAAATAGACTTTATTCTTATGTATTTATCAAAAATCAGCTTGATCATATTTATCTCTTCTTCAATTGGTGCAAGCTTGAACATTTTATGCTGCTTCCCATTTTTATCCACCGTAATAACCGGCTCGGATTTATATCCTGTAGGCGGTATTCCCCCAAGCCATCTCCCGGTTTTAGCCAATTGGATCATGTTGTCCCTGATTCTTTCTGCAATAGTTTCTCTCTCAAGCTGAGCAAAGACTGATGCTATATACATCATTGCACGGCCCATAGGGGTAGCTGTATCAAATTGCTCCCTTATAGATACAAAATTTACATTATGTTTGTTTAAATGATTGATAAGTTGTGAAAAATCAGATATGTTTCTGCTGATACGATCCAATCTGTAGCAAATTAAAACTTGAAATTGGTTGGTACCTGCATCCTTCAACAGCTTTTGAAATTCAGGCCTTTTGGTATTTCCTCCTGAAAACCCCTCATCCTCATAAATAAGAAAGTTACTTTCATCAAAGTTTAAGTATTTTATGGCATATTCCTTGCAAAGCTGAATCTGATTTTCAACACTCTCACCTTTGCCTGTAAATTTACTTTTCCTAGAATATATAGCTGCCTTCATCATAAACAATCCTTTATCCAATTATCATTTTTAAGATATAAAATTTACACAACCTTTTTACCAGTATTTTTTAACTCATTTACTATTTTCAAGTATAGTTTATTTTTTTCTCCATCACATATAGGCAGACCAAGTATATAATCACTTATAAACTCAATATATGCCTTTCCCATTCTCCTTCTTAATTCAATAAGTTCCCCTTTGCTTTGCGGATAGTGAACTTCTATTATGTAAGAATCCTTTGGCCTGGCCATCAGACTCCCCCTTCTGCATTACTATCTATGAAATGTATATGCAATATTTACTTGTACTCTTTACTAAGTAATGATCAAAATATTACTTCCGCTTTCTACGCGTGTGTTGACGAACTAAGTCAACATGTAAGCGAAATATAGCGGAAGTTTATTTTGGCATTACTAAGTAATGATCAAAATAAGCTTCCGCTATATTTTTATAGATATATCAAAATCCCTTATTAAGTAGTTGATTACTGAATAAACTTTTGAGCCTGATTGCTCACGGGCATTTGGTGCAAGAACTCTACTTCCTTCTTTGCAGCATCCACATAAACTATAGTCCTTTTATTTATGGAATCTAAAATATCAAATACCATTTTCACATCACCAAACTCCACATCAGGCGTAACTGATATTTCTTCAATACCCGTTAAAGCATTGTAGAAGTTAAGCAGCTCATTGTAAAAGCCTCTCTCAGGTGTATATTTAATTTGTTCCGATGTATTGTCATTATAAGCCACATTTATTATTCCACAGCTTTTCTCTTCTAAGTATATCTCACCTTTGGAACCGAATATCCTAAAACCTATTATAGGTTTTTGAGGCTCCAGACCTGAAGGGAAATATGTGTACTGGCCGATTACATTGTTTTTGAACAAAATATTTGTGTTTATCGAAACAAAAGGACTATAATCTTCCTGCTGGGGTTTTCCAAATGCCTGAACACATTCTACTGCACCAAATATATGCCTTAAACCCGCAAGGTCATGAATTGCAGCATCTAAAAAAGCACCTCCGTAATAATTTGGATGCTGCCTCCACTCTGTTGCTGCAAATGTATCTTTTGTCATCTCACATGGAAAACAGCTAACGTTATTTCTTATAAAGTATGTCACATCGCCTATCTTTCCGCTCAATACCAGATCCCTAATTTTATTGATTTCTTCATTGTACCTGAAGTTTTCCGCTATCATTATTTTTACCTTAAACTTTTTTGTCAGTTCGAGATACTTTTTAGCCTGGTCCATATTTGGGGCCATTGGCTTCTCACATATAAAGTCCTTGCCTGCTTTTGCAACTGCTTCAGATATAACATAGTTTTCATCAATAGGAACCAGGATGTCAACTGCATCAATGTCATCCCTTTTGAGCATTTCATTGTAATCATCATAAACATTTTTCAGATCAAGATTAATTTTTTCAGCAAATTGTTCAGCATCTTTTTTTGTACGATTTACAAGGGCTGCAATCTCATATTTATCACTTAACTCTCTAAGTGCCGGATAGTGTAGTCTTTCCCAAGCATATCCCGTACCTATTACGCCTAATCTAATTTTTTTCAAGGAAGCACCTCCGATTTTTAATATATGGTTCTTCTTTTCATTTGCATTTCTTATTATTTGTGTTTCTTACTATTTGTGTTTCTTATTATTTGTAGCGGAAGTTTTATTATTCGTCGCCCCGGTATCAACTGTTGAAAAGATATTTAGATAGGTATAATTAAAGCCAAACTTGTACATTTTAAGATTATGCAAATATCATTAAAAATTAAAAGGCAAGACCATTGTTTCAAAAACTTTTAGAAATGGAGATATGTATAGATGAGTCTTACTATTATGGGAATTTTAGTTGACAGAAGAACCGAATCCGCCCCAAAGGTTCAAGAGATACTTACCAAATTCGGGGACAGCATATTATCAAGGGTGGGAATACACGATCCCGGCGAGGAAGACCATGGGCTTATAACATTAAACATCAGGGACAGGGAGGAAAAAATCCATAGTCTATCAAAAGAGCTTGAATCACTAAAAGGAGTCAGCGTTAAAACGGTAAACATGAAATCTTAAAGGCGGGAACAATTGCTTCCCCCTTTTTTTGTTTCCAGAGCATATGCATAGCATTTTCTATACAACGTACAGCATACGTTGCAAGACGTGCTCCTTTTGTCTGGTCAAAGGTGGAAATAGCCTTGATGAGCCCTATTGTTCCTATAGAAATAAGGTCATCGCTATCATAACCTGAAGAATTGTATTTTTTTACAATATGGGCAACAAGCCTTAAGTTTCTCTCGATGAGAACATTTCTGGCCTCTTCACTTCCATTCTTATATTTAACCAGATATTCAAGTTCCTCTTCATGAGATAGTGGTTGTGGAAAAGAGTTCCCATTTGATACATAGCCTATTAAAAAAATTACACTATTTAGGGTATTAGCCACTATTGGAAGTAATACAGACAACAAGCAGGGCACCTCCTAAAAATAGGTTACCCTTTAAATATATGATATGGGGTATCAAATGTGTGCATATTTTATTTTTTCAATCTATAAATTTTTTCAGAAATTTCTTTAAAAAGAGGTGCTGCTGCCTGTCCTCCGCTTTTACCGTTTTCTACAAAAACCGCCACAGCGTATTTAGGATTATTTCCCGGAAAATATCCGGCAAACCATCCGTGTACAACCTTTTCCCCATCTAAATATACTCCCGTTTCAGCACTTCCGGTTTTTCCGCATGCGATAAAATTCTCTTCTGGTTTTGCTTTTGTACCAGTTCCGTAGGAAACTGTAGCTTCCATAAGTTCATTGAGCTTATCGGCAGTTTTTTTTGATATTACCCTGTCCCAGCCGGTTTTACGCACTTTTTTGATCTCTTTGCCATTCTCATCAATAATTGAATCAACTATGTTTACCTTATTTTTTATTCCTCCGTTTGCAACAGTTGCCATCATATCCGCAACCTGAAGCGGAGTGGCCATTATCCCTCCCTGCCCAATAGACATATTGGCTAAATCGCCGTCGGTATATCTGCCGTTAATGGAGGGAATATTGCCGCTGGCTTCATCAACCCCTTGGGCACCAATTCCTGCTGCCTTACCGAAGCCAAACTTTTCTGCCATTGAGAGAAGCCTTTTTTGCCCTAGCTTTATTCCAAGTTCGATAAAATATGAATTGCATGAGTTGGCAAATGCCTCAGTAAATCCAATTTGTCCATGCCCCCCCTTTTCATAGGATGAGCACCTAAATTCCCTGTCTCCTAGCTTCAATACTCCGGAACAAAAATAGTCTTCATTTAAAGGCATCCCCGATTCAATGGCCTCAGCTGCAGCCACTACTTTAAAAACAGAACCGATATTATAAGACGCGACTGCCCTGTTAAAAAGCTCATTTTGGGGGCTTTGCAGGTAGCTACCCACATCATTCTGATTGAAGTCGGGGTTACTTGCCATTGCAATTATATCACCTGTATTGATATCTTCAACTACAACAGCACCGCTTACCCCATACTCTTCCATCGTGCCTTCTACTATCTTTTGGATATGATAGTCCACAGTAAGCTTTATATTCAGTTTTTTTTCATCTCCGTTTGCTTTTACAATCCTGCACCCAATTCCCTGTAATATGTTATCATTTGCATTTGTCACAACCCTGATAGAGTTTTCCTCTTCAGCCTTTAGTATGTTTTCATAGTACTTTTCCAGGCCTGCCGCTCCCACCTGATCGGCCTTATTAAGATATCCTAAAACATGTGTGAGATATGAGTAGTTTCCGTATCTTTTTAAGGTATTTAGCACAGAAACACCAGGTCCTTTAAGGCTTTTCACCTCATTTGCTTTTTCCTTATCAGTTTCTATGATTATCGGTGCCTTCTTACTATCAATTTCTTCCTTTAACTTATATCCATTAACACCTAGTATTCCCGACAACCCTTCAATGAAGTCATTCTTGCCTCTTAAAAGTATGGGCTCTAGCACAAGAGAACTTTTCGCCATTCTGTTGGTAAAGGGTATCAGGTTTTTATCAACAATACTTCCCCTCGGCTTTTCGATGGTAACTGCAGAAATCCTTTGTGCAGATGCTTCAGAATCCAGCCTTCTACCTTGATAAAACTGAATATAAGATATTCTTGCAGCAAGTAATATAAACATGATTGTAAAAATAATGACAACTAAGCCGAATCTCCTATTTACGGGCATAAAAATCCTCTCTCCTGATAATATTCACAAAACCACTTACATCCTTGGATTTTGTCTTATTTTTACCTGGAAAGAGGATGTGTATTCATAATCATTTCTTAAGCTTTTTTTCTCAGCATTGTGAACTCTTCCACAGGCTCCTCCATTTGCATGTAAAGGATCATCTGAGGGTGAGGAGCTATCTCTATATCATTGCCATCCGCATCTTTCATAGCTGATATTTTCTGTGTAAAATACTTTCCTTGAGGTCTCACCACTTCTATCTCATCACCGACAAACATTCTGTTCCTCTGCTCTATTTTTGCTATACCGGTATTCTTGTCATACTCCAGAACAATTCCTATAAATTCGTACTCCCTTATATATGAACTTGTGTGATAAATCTGTCCCTGTCCGGTAGGTTTGCCCATATAAAAACCTGTGGAGTACTCCCTGTGGCTTGCCTTTGAAAGCTCTTCCAACCATAGTGGATCAAAGCTGCAATTCTCCTTGAGAGCATAAAATGCATCAATAGCATCTCTGTAGGCCTTTACAATAGTTGCAACGTAATAGGAGCTTTTCATGCGGCCCTCTATCTTAAGGCTGGAAACTCCTGTTTTTATAATCTCTGGAATATATTCTATCATGCAAAGGTCCTTTGAGTTGTATATAAAGGTTCCTCTTTCATTCTCATAAACCGGCATATACTCGCCAGGTCGTTTTTCTTCAACAAGATGATATTTCCATCTGCATGGATGTGCACAATAGCCCTTGTTGGAATCACGGCCTGTCATATAATTGCTAAGAAGGCATCTTCCTGAGTATGATATACACATCGCCCCATGCACAAAAATTTCAAGTTCAAGGTCATCAGGTAATTTTTGGCGGATCTCCCCTATTTCAGAAAGCGAAAGCTCCCTTGCTAGTATTATCCTTTTAACCCCTTGGTCATACCAGAACTTAGCACTTATCCAATTGGTGTTATTTGCCTGAGTGCTTAAGTGAACCTCCATATCCGGAGCATTTTCCTTCACAACGGAGAAGGTACCGGGATCAGATAGAATTACCGCATCAACACCCATTTGTGCCGCTTCTTTGATAAACTCAGGCATTTTGGCCAAGTCTTCATTGTGTGGAATTATATTCATGGTAAGATATACCTTTTTACCCCTATCATGAGCAAATTTGATGCCTTCCATCATTTCTTCCCTGCTGAAATTTTCAGCAGAAGCCCGAAGACCAAATTCCTCTCCCCCTATATAAACAGCATCTGCACCATAAAGCACAGCCATCTTTAGTTTTTCAAGGCTGCCTGCAGGTGCCAGCAATTCTACTTTATTCATGCTTCCATCTCCTTACTTTTTATAACTAAGTGCAACCCCGTCACCTACCGGCAGTATGCTTGTATCAAGCTCTTCATTCTCACAAATGGTGCTTAGAAAGTCTCTGAGCCTTTTTACAATTGTTTTTTTTCTCCTTACAACAAGTTTGTCGTTTGCCACCATTCCCTTGTACAGCACATTATCGGAAAACAGAAGCCCGCCTTTATTGAGCATCCTCAAACATTCAGGCAAAAACTCAGGATACTGTCCCTTTGCTGCATCCAAAAAAATCATGTCATATTTTTTATCCAGGCACCTAAGTACCTCTACAGCATCTCCTACAATGATATTAACTGTACCATCAAGGCCTGCCCTTTTTATATTTCCTTTAGCACGCTCTATCATGAGCTCATACCTGTCAATGGTATCGATCTTTCCGCCCTCCTCCAAAACCTTTGAAAGAATGATTGCAGAATAACCGATAGCCGTACCAACCTCAAGTATTCTCTTAGGCTTTAAGATCTTACCGGTTACCAAAAGCAGCTTTGCTACCTCCGGCTGAATAATTGGTACATGGTTTTCCTCCGCAAATATCTCAAGCTCTTTTAGGACACCGTCATTTTCCTTAATAGTATTCCTGATATAGTCGTTGATATAATCATAAATAATCATAATTATGTATTTCTCCGGTTTTATTTCTATAAAAATTGTGAGGCACTAGACCTCACAATGAAAGTGTTTCCAATTTTATTATGGCAGTAAACCATTTTTAATTAAACAGACCATACTTTTTCACTGCCGCCTGATGCTGGCTTAATGTGGAAGAGAACTCGTGGGTGCCATCACCTTTAGATACAAAGTAATAGTAATCTGTGGTTTCAGGCTCCAGTGCTGCCTCTATGGAGTCCTTCCCAGGGTTGCATATGGGACCTGGCGGCAGACCTTCATACAAATATGTGTTATAGGGATCGTTTATCTTTGTATCTTCATCTGTCAGTTTGGCTTTAACCTGGCCTGTATTGTTTAGAAGTATATACTGTATTGTTGCACAGGATTGAAGCTTTTTATGTGTCGGATTCTTGCTTTTCAGCCTGTTATAGAAAACCCCCGATATAAGCCTTCTCTCCTCATATTCCTTAGCTTCCCTCTCAATAATGGATGCAAGTATAATAACCTGATCAACTGTAAGTCCCAACGCCTTTGCCTTGTCATAATACTCCGGTTTGAATATTTCGTCAAATCTTGCAAGCATACGGTTTATTATGGCCTTCTCCCCGCTTTTAACATCAAATATATACGTATCGGGGAACAAATAACCTTCCAGCTTCTTTTCTCTCTTTGGTATATCTTTTAAAAATTTGAAATCATACTTTTCATTTGATGCAACACTTGCAAATTTGGCTTTATCAACAAGCTTATCCTTACTAAGCTTTTCAGCCACCTGATTGAATGTGTATCCTTCAGGTATCATTACCTTGGAAGTAACTGGATCGCTGGATAAAATCCTCATCAATGAATCATAATCCAGATCTTTGCTTATTATATGGGTGCCTGACTTGTATGTCCCGTCAAATCCATTTATCTTTGATATCATTTTAAACATGAACGTATTAGTTATTATACCTTCTTCTGCAAGCTTATCAATTATTTGAGCCGATGTTGCATTCTTAGGGGTTTCAAACTCAATCCTTTTGCTTGCAGGAATAACGGGCAATGGTTTATCAAGATTATCATCCTGGTTTTCCAACACATACCTGTATGAAAACGCAGCACTAATAAAAAATGTACAAATAAGAACTATAAATACTATAAACCTTATTATGAGCCTATTCTTTTTTTTAGTATTTTTTGATTTACCCAAATCAACCACCACTTTACATAATAATATGTTTTTATTAACCTAGCTTACTTTTAAATTTGGCCCTCATCTCAGTGTCAAGAATTCTCTTTCTGATTCTTATATTCTTTGGAGTGATTTCAACAAGCTCATCATCTGCAATAAATTCCAGGCACTGCTCAAGACTCATCTGGCGTGGCGGTGTGAGCCTCAACGCTTCGTCGGATCCTGATGCCCTCATGTTTGTTACATGCTTCTTTTTACAAACATTAATAACTATATCCTCAGCCCTGGCATTTTCTCCGACAACCATCCCTTCATATACCTTAAGACCTGGATCAATAAATAAGGTTCCTCTGTCCTGGGCATTATAAAGTCCGTATGTTACAGCTTCACCATCTTCCCATGCAACAATTGATCCTCTTTGTCTTCCAAAGATCTCACCCTTAAAAGGCTCATGCCCATGGAAAATATGGTTCATTATACCATTTCCCTTTGTGTCAGTCATAAACTCAGATCTGTATCCGATAAGCCCTCTTGCTGGGATCTTAAACTCAAGCCTCATATATCCCTGATTGGGTGAATGCATGTTTACCATTTCTGCCCTTCTGGTACCGAGCTTCTCCATAACAACACCCATAAAATCCTCAGGCACATCTATGGTAAGGTGTTCGATAGGCTCATGCTCAACACCGTCTATTTCTTTGAAAATTACTTTTGGTTTTGATACCTGGAACTCATATCCCTGCCTTCTCATTGTCTCAATAAGTATTGAAAGGTGCAGTTCACCCCTTCCGGATACCTTGAAAGAATCTGCCGATTCAGTTTCTTCAACCCTCAAGCTCAAATTGGTCTCAAGTTCTTTAAAGAGCCTGTCCCTTAGGTGCCTTGATGTTACAAATGTGCCTTCACGGCCTGCAAAGGGACTGTTATTAACACTAAATGTCATGGTTATGGTAGGCTCGTCTATCTCAATAAAAGGAAGGGCTTCCGGACAATCAACATCACATATTGTCTCACCTATAGTTATATCGCCCACACCTGAAACCGCAACGATATCACCAAACATGGCTTCAGCCGCTTCAACCCTTCTTAAACCTTCAAACATGTAAAGTCTGCTTATTCTCATATTGAAAAGAGATCCGTCAATCCTGCAGGTAACTGCCTGCTGTCCGGCTTTAATGGTCCCTCTTTCAACCCTTCCGATGGCTATTCTTCCGACATACTCGTCATAATCTATACTTGATACCAAAAGCTGCAGCGGTTCTTCTGAAGAACCTTGAGGCGATGGAACATTTTCTATGATCGTCTCAAACAAGGGCTCTAAGTTGCTGTTTTCATCATCAATGTTGGTTTTTGCATAGCCTTCCCTTGAAGATGCAAATACTATAGGAAACTCCAGTTGGTCGTCATCTGCTCCAAGCTCAATAAACAATTCCAAAACTTCATCAATAACTTCTGTGGGCCTTGCTTCAGGCCTGTCTATCTTATTTATAACCACTATAGGTTTTAAATTCAACTGAAGTGCCTTTCTTAAAACAAATCTTGTCTGGGGCATTGGTCCGTCAAATGCATCTACAAGAAGCAATACACCATCAACCATCTTTAAAATACGTTCAACCTCACCGCCGAAGTCTGCGTGGCCTGGCGTGTCCACTATGTTTATCTTTGTATCCTTGTAGCAAACAGCAGTATTCTTTGCAAGAATAGTTATTCCTCTCTCCCTTTCAAGGTCATTTGAGTCCATAACCCTTTCCTGTACCTGCTCATTCTCTCTGAATATACCGCTCTGCCTTAACATAACATCAACAAGCGTAGTCTTACCATGGTCAACGTGTGCAATGATAGCAATATTTCTTAAATTTTCTCTAGAACTATTCACAAAAATCCCTTTCTATCTTGGCAAATTTCTATTATATTAATATTATAAATGCCAAATAATTGTAGTTTAATACAAGTCTATATTTTTATAAATTACGTGCAAGAAATTATACCATATTATTTTAAAGGAAACAAGGTACATAAAAAATCACTTTTTATTGATCAAACTTCTTCATGGCAAAAAATATTAATAATAAATTTAAATTAATTGTACAATATTATATAATAAGGTACAAAAATTCTCAAAGACATTAAGCAAAGTATTAACATGGAGGTACAAATGAATCCTCATATACATGAATACAAAATAGATTCAAAAGTTACAAAAGGACATAAACATAGAATAAGAGGATATACGGAGAGTATGCTTGGAATCAACTCATTCCATATACACTTTTTTTACGGTGTTTCTTCCTACAGCAACCATACACATTACTTCTCGGGATTCACCGGATTTCCAATCAAGACCTCCAACGGCCATATTCATAAGATCGAGGATATTCTAGAAATAAATAACATGCATGAGCACCTATTACTAGGCTATACCTTTGAGGAAATAGCCTACAAAAGCAATCCAAAACTAAGGGGAGCATTCATATAAGCCGGGTATTTTAGTCGGCAGTATGAAAATCCCCTTGTTAAAGCTACCACTCGCCCTGAACCTCTGGATTTTTATGGTCTGTATCAAAATTGGACCTATCAAAGTAATTTGCCATAGTCCCGAATGTAGTGTCCACATTTATCCACTTATTCTTTTCTTTTGAGAACACCTGATTCCAGGCATGATCTCCCCAGGTGATACCGCTGTACCCAAGCCCTGTAACCAATCGAACCTTAAGCCCAACTGCCCTGCACATTGAAATATACAGACATGAATAATCAAAACATATTCCATTTCTTGCTCTAAACGCGATTATTGAACCGGATTCTATCCCGGCAGGATTAACACTGACCCTTTCCGCCTTATCATAGTCATAGCTGAGGTTTTCGGATATCCATTTATATATCTTCTGTGCCTTTTCATAATCACTTTTAGCGTCTTTTGTAATATCCCTTGCAGTGCCATCAATATCTTTATTTGATTTAATAGCCTGATCCAGGGTTACCCCATTAAAATACTCTATTACCCTTACATTTTGTCCTGCTATTTTTTTGACCAATTCCTGCATTCCTGCTTTATTACCGTTCAGGTCAGGTACAAGATTATTTCCATTCCCTGAATTACTAAAAGAATCATTTAAAAGCACTGGTATCTTTTTCGCAATACCTGAATCAAGAATCGGTGTAAGGCCTTTATTATAAATAAAGTTGTAGGCTGTAGAATCCTTCATGAGATTGGAAAGCTGGGGATACTGGTAATAGTAATTGAAAAAATTAAGTAATAGCCCCATGATAAGAATAACCAGAATTGACCTAGGAATCTGGACAATACCTCCTAACAGGATTTTTATACCCTTACCCAATGGATTAATTCCTTCATAGAGAGCTTCTGAAGTAGGTGCAATTAAAAATCTGTAAATTAATTCCTTTATAGGCCACATTAAAATAAGCAGAACAGCAAGGATGATTGGAACATTAAAAATATACACAAGTATATCTCTTCCATTAAATATATTCTTAAAGCCCTCCGGTATCATCTGATATATATCGAAAAGCACGCCGTCACCGTGTTCAAAATATATTGTTTTTGTCAAGTATATTGATACAATCAATAAAAGAATGAGCTCAATATTTTCAAAAAGGGATTCTAATGAGTGATAAATCCGCTCCCTAGTAAAAGGCCTTAACGCACCTGATATAATTGGCAAAAAAAATATTATTACAAATGCAATTGTTACAAAATTAATATCCATCTATAAATCTCCGTTCCGTAAGTTTATATAATGGCAGCGGCATGCACTGGACAATTAAATATTGTTTTTACTCCAACAGCAAATTGGTGAACCACTTATGGCTCATAATTATATAATACTACTATTATATGTTTTTTGTATATGATCAAAATTTTTATCTTGCATTTTAATTAAAAAAGCGGTATTATTTAAATTGAGTTTAATTTAATAGCAATTAATAGTCTTCACACGATAATAGGCAAAGAGGTCAATTATTTATTGAAGCTTAGTCATGGAGTAAACAAGGGCGTTTTGAATTACTTTAATTCGCTCTTTTTATTTTGCTCTTAAGTATATTATGATTTCTTGTATAATTAGAAAGGGGATAACAAAATGATTCCATCAGAAATTTTCGGTTCTAAAGTATTTAATGATGCAACTATGAGAGAACGTCTTCCTAAAGCAACATATAAAGCTTTGAAAAAGACAATTGATGAAGGTCTTCCTCTCGATCCTGCTGTAGCTGAGGTCGTTGCAAGTGCTATGAAGGATTGGGCTATAGAAAACGGTGCAACCCACTTTACTCATTGGTTCCAGCCAATGACAGGAATTACTGCAGAAAAGCACGATTCATTCATTTCACCTACTTCAGACGGTAAGGTAATCCTTGAGTTTTCAGGAAAAGAACTGATAAAAGGTGAGCCCGATGCTTCATCTTTCCCATCCGGAGGCTTGAGAGCAACATTTGAAGCTAGGGGATATACTGCTTGGGATTGTACTTCACCAGCTTTTATAAAAGACGACTCTTTATATATACCAACAGCATTTTGTTCATATACTGGAGAGGCATTGGATAAGAAAACTCCTTTGCTCCGCTCAATGGAAGCTCTTAACAAACAGGCAATGCGTATATTAAAAATCTTTGGAAATACAACAGCTAAAAACATTATAACTACAGTTGGTCCTGAACAGGAGTATTTCCTTGTAGATAAAAGTTTATACGATGCACGTAAGGACCTTATATTCACAGGCCGTACACTTTTCGGTTCCATGCCTCCTAAAGGTCAGGAAATGGAAGATCATTACTTCGGAACATTAAAGGAAAGAGTCTCCGAGTACATGAAAGAGTTGGATGAGGAATTGTGGGCACTTGGGATTTCTGCAAAAACCAAGCACAACGAAGTTGCTCCTGCTCAGCATGAATTGGCTCCGATATTCTCAACTACAAACATAGCGACCGACCACAATCAGCTTACGATGGATCTTATGAAAAAAGTAGCATTAAGGCATGGTCTGGTATGCTTGCAGCACGAAAAGCCATTCGCAGGCGTTAACGGTTCAGGTAAACACAACAACTGGTCAATGGCTACAAACGACGGCCAGAACCTCCTAGAGCCTGGCAGCACTCCCCATGACAATGCACAGTTTTTGTTATTCCTTTGCTCAGTAATTAGAGCAGTTGACGAATATGCTGATTTATTGAGACTTTCAGCTGCAAGCCCTGGAAATGACCATCGTTTGGGAGCAAATGAAGCACCGCCTGCCATAATTTCAATATTCCTTGGAGAACAGCTTACAGATATACTTGATCAAATCGAAAATGGTGGAGCAAAAAGTTCAAAGTCCGGCGGAGAATTAACAGTTGGTGTTACAACTCTCCCTCCTCTTCCTAAAGATACAACAGACAGAAACAGAACTTCACCGTTTGCGTTCACAGGTAACAAATTTGAATTCAGAATGGTTGGTTCATCACAATCTATAGCAGGTGCCAACTTCGTATTAAATACCATTGTAGCTGAAGTATTGAGCCAGGTAGCAGACAGACTTGAAGGTTCAAATGACCTTAATAAGGATGTTCAGGCATTGCTTCAGGAAATGGTCAAGAATCACAAGAGAGTTATCTTTAACGGTAACGGGTACTCTGATGAATGGGTTGCCGAAGCTGAAAAGAGAGATCTTCCAAATATCCGTTCAACAGTTGCTGCTATTCCTGCACTTATTTCTGAAAAGAATATATCAGTATTAAGCAAGCATGGAGTACTTAGCAAAACCGAATGTGAATCACGTTACGAAATCAACCTTGAGAACTATATCAAAACTATTAATATAGAAGCCTTAACAGCACTTGAAATGGTTAACCGTCAGATTGTACCTGCAGTTATTGCTTACACAACCGACCTTGCCAGCTCAATATCTGCTATTAAGAATACAGGTATTCAGGCTGATGTTTCGGCTCAGACAGAATTACTTACTGAAGTTTCTTCATTATTGGCTTCCTTGAAGAAGAATATAAAGATACTTCAAGATGTTACTGAAAAAGCTGCCTCTATGCATGGCGATTCATTCAAGCAAGCATGCTTCTACAGAGACACAGTATTTACACAGATGGCTGCTGTAAGAGCCGATGCCGATAAACTCGAAACATTGGTTGATGCCGACTTGTGGCCGATACCAACATACAGTGATTTACTTTTTAACATATAATCGAAAAATTCCCTACCTATATTAAAAGTGTTACTAATCTTACATTTGGCGAAGCAATAACGAACGGTTCAACAGGATTTGCGACAGACAAAGGTAATAGGTTTATCCACTTTTAATATAGTGGTGCACATTACTCTAAAAGGGGTATTGCAAGACTTCTTGCAGTACCCCTTTTAGCATTTAATATATTAGTAGTAATTAACCCTTTAAATTTGATTAAAAATTTATACCATTTTTTAGAGCTTTCATTTCCTCCGGTATCATATGATGCTTTTTAGATGGTAAAACCTTCTTTAAAGACTCCTCAAAGCTCTCTGTTGAAATAATTTCCGTATGAGCTATAAGTTTTCCTAAAAGTATTATGTTGGCATAGGTTACATTGCCCATTTCGTCAGCCATTTTGCTGGCAGGGATCCTGTAAACCTGGACATCCTTTCTTTTCACCTCAGCATCAACTAAAGAACTGTCTATTATAATAACTCCGCCCTCTACAACTGTGTTCTCAAATTTGGAAAGGGAAGGACCATTCATAACGATAAGTGCTGTAGCACTGTTCAATATCGGTGAAGCCACCGGTTCGTCGGAAATTACCACACTGCAGTTGGCAGTTCCCCCTCTCATTTCCGGTCCATATGAGGGAAGCCATGAAACATTCTTTTTCTCTATCATTCCTGCATTAGCAAGAACTCTTCCGGCAGATAAAATTCCCTGTCCACCAAAACCTGCTATAATTATCTCCTGTTTTACCACTGTCCTACACCTCCAAATCCTTTCCCTTGAAATTACCCAAAGGATAATGCGGCATCATGTTGTCCTGAAGCCATTTTAATGACTCAATAGGATTTAATCCCCAGTTTGTAGGGCAGGTTGAGAGGATCTCAACAAGTGAAAAACCCTTATTTGCCAACTGTATCTGGAAGGCTTTTTTAATAGCCTGTTTAGCGTTCTTTATGTTTTTAATATCATTTACTGCTACTCTTTCGAGATATACTACACCTTCAAGAGTTGAAAGCATTTCGCATACTTTTATCGGGAAACCGTGACTCTCTGAATTTCTTCCGAAAGGAGTAGTCATTGTTACCTGATTTAAAAGAGTAGTTGGTGCCATTTGACCGGAAGTCATTCCATATATGGCATTATTCACAAATATAGTGGTGATTTTTTCTCCTCTGGCAGCGGCATGTACTATTTCGGCGGTACCTATAGCCGCCAAATCGCCGTCTCCCTGATAAGTAAAGACAACATTGTCCGGATTGGCTCTCTTAACGCCTGTTCCCACAGCAGGAGCTCTTCCGTGAGCTGCTTGTACCATATCGCAATTGAAATACTCATAGTTGTTATAAGTACATCCAACAGGCGAAATTCCAACTGTTTTACCTTCTATCTGAAGCTCATCTATAACTTCTGCAATAAGCCTGTGAACAATACCGTGAGTACATCCAGGGCAATAGTGCATTGAAACATCTTTTAATGCATGAGGCCTTTCAAAAACTTTAGGCATCTTTAATTTCCCTCCTAAATTCAAATCAACCCTTTAATATTTCTTTTATTTTGTTAAGAATATCCTGCTGGGTTGGTATCATACCACCCATTCTTCCGTAAAAATGAACAGGTTTCTTTCCATTGACCGCCATCCTTACATCTTCAACCATCTGCCCTGCATTCATTTCAACTGTCAGAAAAGCCTTGGGCACATCTGCATACTTCTGGAATTCGTTGTCAGGGAAAGGCCAAAGTGTGATAGGTCTAATCAACCCCACCTTAATTCCTTCCTTTTCTGCCATTGTTATAACATTCTTTATGATCCTAGCAACTGTTCCAAATGCTGCAACAATAACATCTGCATTTTCGCAGTTATAGGTTTCTACCCTGACCTCATTTTCTTCAATAGCTTTATACTTAGCCTGCAGCTTTAGGTTGTGATCTTCCATTTTCTCAGGATCTATATAAATTGACGTGATAACATTGTTCTGTCTTTCCATTTTGCTTCCGGTAACAGCCCAATTTTTATCAACTTTTATAATCTCTTCCTTGTCTTTAAATTCTACAGGCTCCATCATCTGACCTAATATTCCGTCTCCCATAATCATTGATAGAATCCTGTATTTATCCGATATGTTAAATGCCTCTACAGTGAGCTCATAAAGTTCCTGTACACTACATGGTGCCAAAACTACCATTTTGTAGTCACCATGTCCCCCGCCTTTAACTGCTTGAAAATAATCACACTGTGCAGGAAGTATTCCGCCTAAGCCCGGTCCCGTTCTAACTATATTTACTACAACAGCGGGCAACTCCGCACATGATGCATACGATATTCCTTCCTGCTTAAGACTTATACCAGGGCTTGAGGATGATGTCATAACCCTTACGCCTGCACTGGCAGCACCATAAACCATATTTATAGCCGCAACCTCACTTTCGGCTTGTAAAAAAGTACCGCCTTCCTCAGGCATCCTCTTAGCCATATAATGAGCTATTTCTGTTTGCGGAGTAATAGGGTAACCGAAATAATGCCTGCAGCCTGCCCTTAATGCAGCTTCACCGATTACTTCGTTACCTTTCATCAGAATTTTTTCTCCCATCAAATACGTCCCCTTTCTAAACAAAATCGCTTGCGATTTTGTCAACCTTGAAAAGCTACTATTATTTATCTACTTCAATGACTACATCGGGGCAAATAGTAGCACAAAAAGCACACCCGATACATTTATCCATTTCTTTTACATCTGCAGGATGAAACCCCTTAGAATTAAGCTTATCGGTATTGATAGCTATTATTTTCTTTGGGCAGACCTCTACACACAATCTGCAGCCCTTACATTTTTCTTCATTAAATTTTACCCTAGCCATAAGACCCCCCTACTTCATTTTACTATTTTTTGACCAAAATCCACTCCGTTTATTATAAAACTCTTTGTCCTCATTTGCAAGCTCGGTTAAGAATTGTTCAAGAAGCAATATACCATGTGGATCAATATAATCATACTTAACTCCGTATTCCATTCCCTTTTCTCTGGGTTCCACTCTTACAATACTGCCGTCAAAGGTAAAAATCCTTTCAAAAGACAGGTTAACCTCAAAATTAAATGTGCTATTTATGAAATTATCATCAACACCTATGCTTTTTTCAATGTTTTCCCTTACTAAAAAAGCTGCACCTGCCTTGCTGATATTGGTAAGTATAGCAAACACCCCATTCGGGGGATACTTATCTTTTCTTATTACAGCACTTAAGTATACATCGAATCTTGTATAATCCCTCTTATCATTAAAGCAATTCACCTGATGAACCTTTATTGTTAATCTTTGAGGATGGGCAGTATGTATATTTGTAATCCAGCCTATAAACATCAGCTCAATACTATCGGATGTATACTTGCATTTAATTGTATCACCAATCATAATAATATTTTCTAGATAGGACTTTTCAAGGCCGATATCAACTTCAATGAAATCATCACTCAATGAATAGATAATATTAGTAACCCATGCAGGGCTATTTTCAATTTTTGTTTTTATAATACTACCTACCTTTAAATATTTCTCAAGCAAATTATTATCCACTGATATATTCACACCTCTCGTTTAGAAAGACTTATTCCCAGGGCAGCTTTATAAATTTATCCATTATGAAAACTTCACCTTTTATTTCTTTCCTTACCTTGTCTATTATATCGTTAAATCCGGATGTAAAGGCAATAGGTATTCCAAGCTTCGAAGACACCTTTTCAAGTATTTTTTGCCCCTCCAATATTTCCTCACCTGTGGAGCTTTTGAGTATATTTGTATTATTAATCAGGGATGTAACCTTCAGCCTTGAACTTGCCTCTATTTCACCGATTATTTTCTCTATTTTCTCCGGGTTATCTGTCATAGGCCTTTTCACATTTACAACAAAATACATTTCGGAGTCATCATTTTGTATCTGATCCTTAAAAGCAGAAAGAGCTCTTGCCCCTATATCATCACCACCTACATCCAAAACAACCCGCTGGTCTTTTTTTATAAAAAGTGAATTTATTTCAGCAGGTACGGCAGGTACATCAACATTGGTATTTGCATATATGGACGAAACAATATTTATTCCTTTTTGCACTAGAACTTCTCTGGCATCTGCAGTCCTGAAATATGGATTTACTATATCAAAATCCATTATAGCCATCTTATATTCTTGGGCCAGCTTCATGGCACAATTCACCGCAACCTCTGTTTTACCGCTTCCAAAATGTCCTGTGAATATCAATACTCTCCTATTAAACATAAGCTACCACTTCCTATTATTTAGTCTTTCCCATCCTTAAAGCCTATAATATCCTTAACAACTTCCCCTGCAATAATGAGTCCTACCACAGAAGGCACAAAGGATATGCTTCCGGGTATCTGATGACGGCTTGTACACTTTCTGGTAGTGCCTTTTGGGCATATACAGCCTACGGCACAGCTTGACCCTTCTGTTTCTCGCGGCTTTATGGGCACTTCCCTTGAGTAAACAACCTTAAGGGAAGTCACATCACGCCTTTTCAGCTCGTATCTCATAACCTTTGCAAGTGGACAGACCGAAGTGCTGAATAAATCAGTCACTTCAAATCTTGTTGGGTCCATCTTGTTACCTGCACCCATACTGCTTATTATAGGTATACCCTTTTCCTTTGCCTTAACAACAAGGTCAATCTTTCCTGACACGGTATCTATGGCATCTATAATATAATTATAATCATCACATATCAGCCCATCAGAGCTTTCAGGAAGATAAAACATCCGGTGAGTTATAACCTCCGCTTTAGGGTTAATCTCAAGTATCCTTTCCTTCATTACCTCTACTTTAGGTTTTCCCACAGTCTTCCTTGTGGCGTGAAGCTGCCTGTTTATATTGGTAAGACAAATACAGTCATCATCAACAAGCACAAACTTTCCAACCCCTGATCGTGCCAAACCTTCAACTGCATAGGTGCCGACGCCGCCTATCCCGAAAACTGCAACCTTCGCATCGCCAAGCTTCTTCAGTGCTTCTTTTCCAATCAACAACTCTGTTCTTGAAAACTCGTGTAACATTTATTTAAATTATCCTTTCCTTAAAGCCTTCGTTGCTTCACAGACTTCTACCATACGCTTTGCAAGTATTGACGCCCTTTTTATTGCAAATTCATCATCCTGTGCAGGTCTATGGGCACAAACACCATGATGCCCGCAGTCGTCTTCTAAATAGCCGTCTGCCACTATGGTCATCCCGTGAACCAGCATTATATCATGGAGTGCCTTCATTGTGGTTTCCTGTCCCCCATATTTGGATGTTGCAACCGTTACTCCAGCAGCAATTTTATTGTAAAAGGCCTTTTCTCCCCTAAGCTTTCTGGTCTTATCAAAAAAAGCTTTCAATTGTCCGGTGATTGTCCCAAAGTATACCGGGCTCCCAAAAATTATTCCGTCTGCCTTCCTCAAAAGCTCAAAGGCTTCTTCAAGTTTTGTACCCTTAAAGCAAACTCCTGAACATGGATTTGAACAAACATTACAAAAACTGTGTTTCGCAGTTTGGAGAAGCTCAGGAACTTCTAGGATTGAGACTTCAGCTCCTAATTCCGCTGCTTTTTCCATCACTTTCTCAAGCAAAAACTTTGTATTCCTACTTTTATTCGGACTCCCGTTTAAACCTATAATCAACATATTCTTGCACCTCAGCCTTATGAATTATAATATTATGTATTATTATATGATATTATTCCTATTCTCTCAACATGCCTACAACATTAAATCAAAACTTATTTTTAATATGGAATTTTTTAAGTTTATGATATATAATTATTTCCTGAAAGCCTAATTTTATAGATAAAGACAGCTTTTATATGATGTTAACAATATAAAATATTATGTAAAGGAACGGTAACATTTATGAAATATATTGTTGTACTTGGAGACGGTATGGCAGACTACCGTATTCCGCAATTGGAAAATTTGAGCCCATTGGAAAAAGCAAATAAGCCAAACATTGATAAACTTGCCCAGAACAGCAGGGTTGGAATGGTTAAAACCGTACCCGGCGGAATACCTCCAGGAAGCGATGCCGCAAATCTTTCTGTTATGGGTTATAATCCAAAGATTTATTATTCCGGGCGTTCACCCCTTGAGGCAGTGAGTATGGGCATTGAATTAAACGATACCGACGTTACCTTTAGATGCAACCTTGTTACACTTTCAGATGATGCTGACTATTCGCAAAAAACAATGATTGATTACAGCTCTGATGAAATTTCAACAAAAGAAGCTCACCAGCTTATTTCGGAGATTCAACGCCATTTCGGTACATCGGATATTACATTCTTCGGCGGAATAAGCTACCGCCATTGCATGGTATGGAAAAAGGGTTCTATAGAATTTACTCTGACTCCTCCCCATGATATTTTGGATAAAAAAATTACCGATTACATGCCAAAGGGACCATACAGCGAAATGGTTCAAAAGATGATGATAGAGAGTTACAACATATTAAAAGATCATCCTGTAAATATAGAGAGGATTGCAAAGGGCTTAAGACCAGCCAACTCAATATGGATTTGGGGCGAGGGCAAAAAACCTGCTTTAGCAAGCTTCAAAGACAAGTACAAAATAACCGGTTCTGTAATATCCGCTGTTGACCTTATAAAAGGAATCGGAATATGTGCAGGACTTGATTCAATTGATGTGGAAGGAGCTACAGGCAATATCCATACAAACTTTCTCGGTAAAGCCGAGGCCGCATTAAAAGAGCTTGATTCCGGAAAGGACTTTGTATATGTCCATATAGAGGCACCTGATGAGTGCGGTCACAGGCATGAGGTTGAGAACAAGGTCAGGTCTATCGAGCTTATTGACGAACTGGTGGTAGGTACTCTTTTAAAAGGCCTAGAAAAGTATCCTGACTATAGGATAATGGTTCTTCCTGATCATCCTACACCATTATCTTTGAGGACTCACACCTCAGAACCTGTGCCTTTTCTGATATATCAAAAAGGCGATAATATTGTCTCAGGCATTAACGGTTATGATGAGTTCCAGGCCAAACAATCAGGTATCATGGTAAATGACGGTTATACCCTCATGGATAGCTTTATACAGCTGAAAAATCTTAATGAACTCAAATAAGGCCAATTATGGTGTAGTATACCATAATTTCCTCGCCATTAAAAAGGCACTGGTGCTTAGTTATTCACCAGTGCTTTTTATTAATGTCTAAGAAATTATGGTGTATAAACATCACAATTTCTCATGACAACCATTAAGGTTGACAAAATCATTTCATGATTTTGTTCTTCTCATCCTCCAGTTACGGTTATATCATAGAACACACTCTTAAGATTATCATCCGACGTATCTGCAGCCTTGACAACAAGATAATATGTTCCGCTGCCCACATCTGCCTTGAGATCTAAAAAGTCCTCTCCAAATTCACTTAACTGCTGTGCTTTACTCACCTCATTGCCGTCCTTATCCAGCAATACCATATTAACTCCTTTAGTTTTTTCGCCACTTGTGCTTATTATTGCTGTAACCAATATCTTACCCGGCTTATCAACTTCCAAACTCAAATAATCCTTATCCTTTTTATCTTTTAATTTACCGCTTATGTTTATTTCATATTTTACCGGATTTGCCCTCTCTTTTAAATCATTAGGCTCACTCTCATAAATACTGCTCTCAATTTCAGCGATACCTTGAACCGGCATAAGAACCGACGAAGGAAAAAGCTTTTTAACATCATCCACAGGAACGGCAAAATTTATGTTTTGAGTTCCAACCAACATAAATGTTGTCATACCTACTACTTCCCCCCGCATATTGAAAAGCGGCCCCCCGCTGCTTCCCGGTGAAATGGAAGCAGTGGTCTGTATATAGTTTACACCGAATATGGTCCTCACGCCGCTGATTACCCCTGTAGAAACCGTATTTTGAAAATCCATGGGGTTTCCGATAGCAACCACGCTCTCTGCGAGTTCAGCTGCCGATGAAGACCCAAGCTTGACAACAGGCAAATTGCTCGCTCCGTCCAGTTGTAAAATGGCAATATCTCTTATAGAACTGTAATTCAAAACATTTTTCACATCAAATGTTAATTTGTCAGATAGTGTACATTTAATCGAATATGCACCCTTAATAACATGGAAATTGGTAACTATTATACCACTGCTGTCAATATTAAATCCGCTGCCGTATCCAATAGGGTTCCCATCCTCGTCAAAGGTTTTTATATAGGCAACAGCGTCTTTTTGCCTTGCAACCTCCTTAGCACTTAAAATATTTGTAAGAGGCTCCTGTGATGGTAAAGCAATAGGGTTCGGCATAAGTTTATCCAGCAGCAAATTTACCTTAATGTCAACAAAAGGCCCATCCATATTAAGTCTTTGCTTTATAGTGGAGTCGGTCTTGATCCTGTAATCCTTGCTTTGAGCACCTTTAGAATCCCACTTTTTGTAATACACCCAATCGCCGGCAATATTGATTGACTGATCGATTCCTGTACCAACCCTGGCCTTTTCACTTCCGTCAATCTCAACCTTATACATGTTCTTGGAAGAATCATTATAATATATATACCCGCCAGCAATATTAAATGAATCTATATCCTCGGATAAAACCTGCTGCTGATTCTTCCCATCGGTACCTACTTTATAAATACCGGGTTCTTTTCCTCCAGTATTGTAATAAACCCAATCTCCCTCGGCAACTATGCATGAATCAACTCCCAGGTCTTTACACAAAAGCTTTTTATCGCTGCCGTTTGTCCTCATTTTATACATGGAATCATCATACTGCTCCATAAAATATATCCATCCATTGCTTACCGTAAAACTTGCTATAGAGCTGTCACTTATTAGCTCTTCTCCCTTGCCGTCAATTCTCATCTTAAACAACATATCATCATCTTCACTGTTTATGTAATATATCCAATCCCCCACAACATAAACACTCTGAACCTCATAATCGGTAAGCTTTGTAAGGAGATTACCCTTTGTTCTCATTTTGTAAAGGCGTCCTCTTTCCTCCTTTACCGGATAATCATAAGGATATGTGAAATATATCCAGTCATCCATAATGTTTATATTCATAGCTGCATTACCTGATATTTTCTCTTTAACCTGCCCATCCTTGCTCATTCTGTACAAGCCTTTATCCAAAATGGACATATAGATCCAATCCCCGTTTTCAGCAGTAAAGCCATAGTTTGAAATATTGCCTGATGAATTCCCCAGTGATTCTTCAACCCTTTGGATTTTAATTATTCTTTGGTCATTATCCCATTCTACCTCTGCACCCAAGGCTTCTGCAACAAACCTTAAGGGAACCATTGTCCTCCCTGCCGCAATTTTAGCCGGAAGTTCAAGCGGAATGCTCTTACCGTCTAAAGTTGCTGTCTTACTGCCTATTTTTAGCTTTATAGTCTTCTTCCCCTTTAGCACAGTTATAGTTTTTGTCTTTTCATCCCATGTCAAATACGCATCAAGACCTTCAAATATAGCACGCATGGGCACAAGAGTTCTTCCTTTTTCAACAACCGGTTTTGTGTCCAGTGTAAGGAAATCTCCCCCCAACGTTACCCTGATGTCCTTTGAGGCACCTTGTGATACCATACCTGTAAAGCACAGCAAAAACACCAAAACGGCAAAAATGCTAAGAATACTTTTTTTCATATGTCTTTTCTCCTTAAGTTTATGTACTTATTAGTTCTGTATTAAAATAAATAACTATTAGCCCACTATTTTTTTTATTTTCCATATCATTAAAACAAATCTCGTCATTATTATATATTTTATCGACTTTATCACCGTTGTCAAACACTATTATTTTTTCAACCATCAGTTTTACAGCTTCCAAATTGATATCACCGATTTCCAAATTTTTAAGCAGATTGCCAATATTAGCTATATTAGCTGCATCAAGCCTTTTTTGGCTCGCGGTTATTTCATTTTTTAGTGCGTTGATCTGAGACTGGAATTCATTATTGATTCTCAAAAATTGCTGCTCACCAATTTTTCCTTCCAATTTGTCAAGATACAGAACATCCTGTTGTCTGGTTTTTTCCTCAATAGTGGCCTCTATCTCATCAATTTTATTAAAGTTCATCTCCATAAGGAAGTAATCCTTTGCAAGAGCTGCAGCATTTTGTGAAATATCTTCTTTTGCAGCAGCACATTTTAACTCATCATACAAAATACCAAGCAGCTCTTCTTCATAAACATGGTGACTGGAACACTTTTTAGTACCGTTTTTTGCATAATTGCTGCAAACATATGCAGTAGGACTATCCTTCCTCTTTCTGGCATACATCATGCTTCCACAGCCTCCACAGAAGAGAAGAGAGCTGAACAGGTTTATTTTACCTTTGTGCCTCAGTTTTTTTACAACTTTTCCTTCACGTATTCTCTGGACCTCTTCAAAATCATTCCTGTCTATTATAGCCTCATGTGTGTTTTCTGTAATTACCCATCTATGCTCAGGCAATCTCCTTGTTTTTTTACTTTTGAAGCTGACCTTTTCACTCACTCCCTGAACCGTATCTCCGATATATACCCTGTTTGCAAGTATTCTCTGAACAGCTACGGGATTCCAGCCGTCCTTTTTAGTATTAGCCATATTTTTGGCAGATGGAGGCAAGCAGCCTTGCAGATTGAGATACCGTGCGATATATGAATATCCGTATCCCTGCTTGTACATTTCAAATATCTTTCTTACTACCCCCGCCTTACTCCCATCCACAATAAGCCTATTTTTGCTTTCAGGGGACTTTTTATAGCCATATGGTGCATGGCCTATGTATTCACCCTTTGAAATTTTAAACTTTAAATTTGCCCTGATTTTACGCGAAATATCCTTTGCGTATCTTTCGTTAAACCATGTCTCTATCCCTACCATATCATTGTCCTTGCTGCTGTCATACCTTCCGTCTGTTGTAAGCACCCTGATCCCATACTCTTCAAGAAAATCAAGAAACAAAAGTGTCTTTGCGTTATTTCTTCCAAGCCTTGATAAGTCTTTTAAAAGCAGCATATCGATGTTTTTTGACTTTACATCGTGCTCAAGCTGCTTAAGTCCGTCCCTTTCAAAGCCTGTACCCGATACGTTGTTATCTATATAAACTCCCGCTACTTCACCAAGCCCGTTCCTTAATACAAAATCTATAAGTAAATCTCTTTGAGTTTCAATAGTCTCATAATTTTCGTCATTATCATCTCTGCTTTCTCTTACATATATCCCCACTTTGTATTCCGGCATTCATATCACTTCCTGAATGGTTTAATTTTTGCTTTATTAGACTATACAGTATTTCCTCGTATTTTATTCTGCTTTTGTAAAATTTTACAACAACTCGCACTTTCTTCTTTCCCATTTTTTTATCCACAAAAAATATGCTGATATAAATATATTCATGTTAAACTTTATTTAATTTTGTCCGAATAAATATATGCAATAATTTTCAATAAAAAATTGATCACAAAGTATTTATTTTTTTGCGGAATGTTTTTATAATAATAAATTGGTGCAAATTTAATGATTGGCAAAGGCAAAAGAATTACTCATAACTTATATATACTAAGAAGAGGTGGAGAATTATGGCTAAGTGTGTTCCAGAAAAGCTTATCCGTTTTTTTAAAGTCATGGTAAAGGATATAGAAGATGGTTATGAATATGCTACAGAGCTCAACAGAATTTTAAACTCTGACGATTGCCAACACTCACTCAACAGTATGGAAATTGAGACACTGCGGGATTATGCAGAAAAAGTAAAAAAGGTTGGAGAAATCAATTATTACACCGAAGCCAGGATTAAGGAAATTGAAAGAGAAATCTTTGGAACAAGAGGGGTACTCGGGTTCCTTAACGATCATACTTCAAACTCATGTCCTGCTGCTAGTTGGCCTTTCTAAAAACAACAAAACTTCAAAATATTATACAGATAATAGGACAGGTTTTTACAAAATGGTGTCTATTCATAAGCAATCAGCAGATACTTCAAGCTGTTGCTATAGAATAGACACCATAATTTCTCAAAACATATAAAGCTGGTTTTGCTCCGGTGACTTTTCAAGCTGCTCCTAATATAATGCTAAGCAATAAAACACCATTTAGAAAGACATATAAGCTTAAAATTACTATTATTGGCCAATGAGATATTATTGAAATTATATCTCCTGAAGGTTTACTTATTGAAGGTATGTACCTGGATTTACCTTCGGTTGCCTTTGTAAATAACAGCATAAGCACAACCAATAACGCAAAAGCTATCATGCCCTGTACCATAGAGAAGCCAAACTGCTGGAAGGTTATTTCCGAGCTGTGTGAAATATCTTCATTCCTTGCTATATACATGATTATTACGGCATATGCATTATTTAAGAAGTGTGCAAGCATACTTGAAAAAATGGAATTTGTTCTAATGACATAATACGCAAACAGTATTCCCAGAAAAATTGGACCTAAGAGGTTTTGCATATCAAAATGAAACAATCCGAAGAAAATCCCCGAAATCACAATGGCTTTGTATGTCCCTCTTTTTTCATATGCTTTTAAAAATATTCCTCTGTTAAGAATCTCTTCACATATGCCTGGACTAACAGCTATTACAATTATCATCACCAGCACATCGTTTAAACTTTGAGGAACCGGTATAGGAGCTTCAGGAAGCTTCCCCAAAAGGCTCAAAGGATAGATGATAAGCATATTAAGAGCATTACCCACAAAGCTTGCAGGAATAGTTGCGAGTGTAATGATAACCAAAGGAATTAAGCCGGGATTATTAAGCCTTAAGACATCCTTTATGCTTAGTTTTCCTATTAGAATGTAGGAGAATACAGGGCCTAAAATAACTATATATTGGGTAACCAACATAATTATTATAAAATTGTCGGTACCAAGATCCCCTCCAAATATGGCCCCCAGAAAAATCATCACCATCGTAAACAATATATACGCCATGGTAAATGAGAAAAAGGTTATGTTTGCACCTGTAACTGTTATTTTATTCTTCATTATGCCTTCCTTTCAAACCATAAATATGGAGATTTATATCCTTCTTTTCTCTGTTATTATCAAATCCATCGGAATATCAAATTTATCTGCCGGCACAGATTTTACAACCTGAAATTCATATGCCAAGCCAATCTTGAAACAATCATTCCTGACTTTTTTTAAAAACCTGTCATAAAACCCTGCACCAAATCCTATTCTGTTCCTTTTCTCATCAAATACAACACCTGGAACAATGACAAGATCAATTTCTACAGGTTCAAATACTCTTATATATTCATCTTTAGGCTCCATTATTCCGAAATTCCCCCTATACAATTCTGATTCAGGGTCTTTAAGGACTGAAGCGATAATTTGCCTTGCCCCATTTTGATTATTTGAGATAACGGGTACACAAAGCTTTTTATTCAGACTAAAACATAAGTCAATAATGTCCCTTGTAATAACCTCTCCCTTAAAATCAATATAACACATTACAGAAGCAGAATTTTTAAATTCATTGAGACCAATAAGCGTATTAAATATTCTTCTGCTTTTCTCTATTCTTTCCTCTTCTTCTATGCAATTTCTTATTTTTAATACATCTCTTCTTAAAATTTCCTTATTTTGATCCACTTAAAAATCCTCACAAGTTCTCATTTATGATTTACCCATATTAAAAGCAGCCCCTATTGAACATTTGAAAACGCCGATATGGTAAAAAGTATCAAAAATGATGTAATAAGAAAAACAACTAGAGATGATACAAGGAGTGCTCGTCCGAAGGATCTTCTATCCTCATCATCTTCAGAATTCATATAAACAATTGCTGCAATTATACCGGTAAGCTGACCCACCCAGGGTAAAAAGGAACTTAGTGCCGTAAGGAACACCTTAGTTTTATTGCTTAAAGGTTTTATATCATAAGCATCCATATCTCCATAATTTCCGAATCGATAACCGTAATCCATCCGGTTATCGACTGGCTGCTGCTGATATGATTTATAATCCTTATAACTACTTGCCTCTGCCTCCCTGTTTACTGGCTCATTATTGCCGATGAAATTATTTATATTGCCACCATTTATATTTTCGGTATTGGCATCATCAGAATTATTTGTATTGTCATTATTTGTATCTTCATTATTTGTAAAGTTATCAATTATGTTATTATTTGTATTTATATCGTTATTTGTATTATTAGCGGTATCCACAGCATCCGGCCTAATAGTCTCCTGAGGCATCACATACGCCCTTTGAGCCTGATTATTAAGCAAGCTGCCGCAATATGGGCATCTTCTCGCATAATATGAAACCTCTTCTTTACAGTGATCGCACAACCTAAAATTGTTATTGTTTTCCAAATTATATTCCTCCCAATCAAAGGATTTATATTATATGTTTTGCAATATTTATATAGTTATTATAGATAAAAACATTGTTTTTGGCAAACAAAAAAAACACCACTACAGCTATATAAGTGGTGTCTTTCAACAGTATATAAATCTATGTATTGGCACAATCAAAAAATAACTTCCGCTATAAATATCGCTTACGTGTTGACTCAGCTCGTCAACACCCAGGATGCATGGCGAGCAGTTTAGTGAAGCTAAACGACCAGCCGCGTAGAAAGCGGAAGTAATTTTTCAAGCATCCCTTAATCCAATTTGGTTCCGCATTTTGTGCAGAATAACGAATCTTCTCCTACAACAGAATCACAGCCTTGACATTTCTTTTCAATAGCTTCTTCTGCTTCAAAAACTGGAGGCTCAATTATCTCTTGCTTTGTTCCGCATTTTGAACAGTAGTTAACGCTTCTATCCAACTCCTCACGGCAGGTAGGACAAATTTTTTCATTTTTGAGCTCGAGAATCTTATTTCTCATTTCCTTAATGTTATTGTTGTATTCATCTATCTGTTTGCATTTTTCCGCAAACAACTCGCTTGTAGTTTCGCCTTTTGCATAGGATTCATAGATTGTTTTACCTATTTCCAAATATAACTTTTCTATTTTATCCTCTTCAGAGCTTATGCTCATATTGAGCTTTGTAACCTCAACAAGCTCACTTGATTTTTTTGCTGCAGCTTTTGCAGTATCAGTTACCTTCCTTGTAAAACTTTCAAACATTGACATATATATGCCTCCTTCAATTACAAATGATTATTTAACGACTATCCTTATAAACATTCTATAATATTTTCTTAAAAAAATCAATATGTATATTAATATTTTTGATAATTTAATTAAATATTTTAATTTCATCTTAAGTCAAACAATATACTTTGAGTGAACAAGTTGGATTAAACTTTTTACTATATCATTATGATTATATTCATTAATAAGATATAAATCACCTCTATCAATTTGTATAAACATAGAAATTTTATATTTATCTTTGTTATCCATAAGTGCACTTATTATATCTATTGCCTCAAGAGGCTTATTATATACATAAATCCATTGAGAAATATCCTCCTCTGCTTTTACTTCTTTTTGGTAAAAACTTTTTAAAAATCTTTTAATTTCTCCGGATTTACCTGACCACATACTAACGGTAATTGACATATAATTTGCCTCCCTGATTAATTAAGAATTAAATTAATAAAAGTTATTGGTCATATCATATTTAATATTAAACAAAACAGATAAAAACCCTTTATGTAATTTTTTCATAGCTTGTATAAGTAAGTATTATTGATAAATACTATAAGTATTAAACAGGTTTAGATATACAACAATTTACAGATTAGAACCGGAGGATATATCAAATGGTACGATTAAAATCCACTATTTTTCAAATATTAGTTGTAACGCTTACTATATGTTTACCTACAGTAGGCTGCGGAAATAAGAACAATGGACCGTCAGGCCAGCAGCAGTCTGCCCAAGGCGGTCAAAGCAAGGAAACTACACCTGATGTACTTACAGGTATTGAAGAGAATATCGAAAGTATTATAACTGCCCTTAAGGGTCCTTCTGTACCAAAAGATGAGGATTCAACGGGTGATGCGAAGTCCGGCAAGCAGAGTAAAGAGAAAAGCACACAATCGGAAGAATCCAAAGGCAAACAAGAGGGTGATAAAAGCAGCGAGGAAGGCGGAGGTAGCAAAAGCTCCGAAAGCCCCAGCCCTAGTGAAAGCACACCATCACCAAAAGAGGGCAATACAGAGACCAAGCCCCAGTCATCACCTGCCAAACCTTCACCTCAGGATCCCTGGGCAGAAATCACGCCGCTTGTAAACAGCCTGCATTATCAATGGAATGAACTTAGGCCTGAAGCAACCAGCAAGGGTGCTTCCAGAGAACTTACAGACAACTTCAGCAACTCGCTCAACAGCCTTACAAATACCATAATCACAAAAAACAAAGAAAATACCCTTATGGAATCAAATAAGCTTTACTCTTATATTCCAGATCTTTTATACCTTTACAAAAGCAAAGCATCCCCCGAATTAAAGAGGGTTAAATACTATACAAGAAATTCCATACTGAATTCATTGGCTCCAAACTGGCCCACGGCAGAATCAGACATTACCAGTCTCAAATCGTCTTGGTCAACATATAAAAACACCATTGATAAGAAGCAGCATGAAAATGTCAGTAAGCTGGATTATTCAATAAATGAGCTTGAAAAGGTTATAAAAGATAAAAACCAACCTCTAATAGACATAAAAGGAAGGGTAGTATTGACAAATATCAACACATTGGAAAAAGCATCGGAAGAGTAATATCCTAGAACATAAAAAACGGGGCATTCAATTTTTTGAACTTCCCCGCTTCTTTATGCATAAATAAATCGCAAGCGATTTATAACGGATGTATCTCACCAACTATATCGCCCTTGTGGTTTATTACAGGTGGTCTCCATATTTTTTCCAATTCATTAATTTCACTATTCCCTATAATGCCAAGATTAATAAGCAAATTAATTACTGCCGGTCCTAAGGCTCTCATACTTCCGTCTTCAATCTTTAAGGCAATACCTATTCCCTTACCTATAACACCAACACAGAAAACCCCCTCATCTCCCAATTTGCAAATAATTCTTCCTCCAAATTGTTTCATCAGCTCGCTATCGGTTCTCTCTTTGCCGCCAATCATTTCAGGGTACATAGTCATAGCACTTATGAGGTAGTTTTGAGACTTTATATATTTGCCCCCCTTAAACTCATTATTGCATAAATTTGCATATGCCTGTGCCAGATTTTTAAGGGGTGCTGCAATAACGGGAACGCCGCAGCCATCAAAACCCTTTTGCATAGTTGAAGGCTCCAGGTTTGCAAATTCTGCGATAATGCTTTGTGCTCCAATCTGAACACTATGGTTTTCCTTATAATAACCCTCAATTTCATAACCCTTAGTTTTTGATGTTGCTATAAGGCCTATATGCTTTCCTGAACAGTTATTATGTAGAACTGTTAATTTGCCTCTCGATGCAGCTATTCTGCCGGCAGCCTCCTTGCTTATAGGCTCATGCATACCGCATTTAAGAACGCTTTCATCTTCACCTATCTTCCCCAAAATGCTCTTTAAAGTCTGAATATGCTCATTCTCTCCTATATGGGATGAAGAAATAATAGCAACTTCTTTTAAATCCAAACCAAACTTCTCAACAATTCCAGTTTCCAAAAAATATATGGCTTGCAGCGGCTTGGATGTAGATCTGAAAAAGGTAATCCGCTCATGATCTCCAATGCTGCAAATAACTTGTCCGTCAGCTCTTATAGCAACGGCATCTCCGTAATGAATACTCTCAACAACTCCGGACCTTAGAACTTCAACCATTCTAACAGGCATTAAGTATCCTCCTGTTCATTATTTATATTAATCTGATAAAATTTTTACAGTACTTGTTCCTGATTAAACTTACACTTGGTTATATTTATAATTGTAATATATCCATAAACTACACAAATTATTTCTTAAAAACAGCTTTTTGAGATATAATAAATGAAGCATAATATATATCATAGGAGAAACTATATGACGGTTCTTGGTCTGATAGTAGAATACAATCCATTCCACAATGGGCATAAATACCATATGGAGGAAGCACAGAAATTGACAAATGCCGACTTTACCGTGTGTATAATGAGCGGTAATTTCATACAGCGGGGTGAACCAGCAATTGTAAATAAATGGGCCCGCAGCAGGATGGCACTAATGTCCGGTGCTGACCTTGTCATAGAACTTCCAACGGTATATTCCATGGCCAGTGCAGAATACTTTGCATATGGAGCGGTTAAATTGCTGGACAGCCTTGGAATAGTAGATTATATTTGCTTTGGAAGTGAAAGCGGCAATATTGAAGATTTGGAATTAATAGCAGATGTGCTTATAAATGAACCTGAAGCATTCAAGTCCTACCTGCAGAAAAGTTTAAGCGAGGGACACTCCTATCCCCTATCCCGTGAAAAAGCACTGTCTATGTACTTCACTAACTATCTGCAAAATCCCGATATGATATTGAGAACTATAGCTTCTTCCAATAACATACTTGGTATTGAGTATATAAAAGCAGTTAAAAGGCTTAACAGCAATATAAAGTTTCAGACAATCAAAAGAATAAGCAATGATTACAACAGCGAGGAAGTTAGCGGCAGTATTTCCAGTGCAACAGCAGTTAGAAAATTTATCGGGGTCAATCAAAGCACCAATTCTTTGGCAAACCTTGAAAGTCTGGTACCTACCGCAAGCTTTAGTGCACTTATGGACGAGTTTTCCGCAGGGAGAGGCCCTGTATTTTCCCATAGCTTTGAAAATTATATAATAGGCCTTTTACGAAAAATGAGCCTTGAAGAAATCAAAAATCTCCCCTATGTAAGTGAAGGGCTGGAAAACAGAATCAAAAAATCCGCAGAAGATTCAGGTACATTGGAGAATCTTATAAGCGGCATTGCTACCAAAAGATTTACGCGGACCAGAATTCAAAGGATTATATTCAGTGTTCTTACCGGCCTAACTCAGAATATGTTCAATTCCTTTAACAGTTACGGGGGTCCTCAGTATGTACGTATACTTGGGTTTAACACTAAAGGAAGAGTTCTTTTAAAAAGAATGAAGCCGCATTGCACGCTTCCCATAATTACTAAGACTTCACAATTTAAAAACTCCTGCAACCCTATGCTAAGAAAAATGCTGCAGCTTGAATCAGAATCAACCGACCTATATGTATTGGGTTACAAAAACCCGAAATTTAAAAAGGCTGGACAGGATTTTACCCAAAATCCAGTTATGATTTACAAATAAACATTCAACAAATAAAACACCAAAATTGTCCAGACATGTACAAAACCCCGGGAAACAAAACCTCCCAGGGTTTAATTTGTAATATTTACAGCATTTAAACTTCCATTATGATGGGCAGAATCATAGGCTTTCTCTTTGTTTTTTCATACAGGTAATCCCTTAAAGTGTCTTTAATTATATTTTTCTTTGAAGCCCAGTCATTTTTCTTTTTCTCTTCGCATTTTATAAGAGCCTGCTTTGTTACATCCTTAACCTCTTCCATAAGGTTCTCAGACTCTCTTACATAAACAAAGCCTCTTGAAATAATATCAGGTCCTGCAACCACATTTCCCGACTCACCTTCTAATGTTATGACCACAACAATCAATCCATCCTGCGAAAGGTGCTTCCTGTCACGTAGTACAATATTACCCACGTCTCCTACTCCGAGTCCGTCTACAAGAACCTTTCCCGATGCTACATTGCCGTTTAGCTTGGCAGAATCCTCGGTAAGCTCAAGAACCTTACCTATATCCATTATAAAAATCCTGTCCATAGGCATTCCCAACCTATGTGCCAGGTTTGCATGCTGTTTTAAATGCCTGTATTCACCATGCACAGGTAAAAAGAACTTTGGCTTCACCAGACTATGTATAAGCTTTAATTCTTCCTGACATGCATGACCGGATACATGTATATCTGCAAGGGCTTCATAAATAACCTCAGCACCTCTTTTGAAAAGGTCATTTATTACTTTGGAAACAAACTTCTCATTTCCGGGTATAGGATTTGCAGATATTATAACCAAATCTCCCGGTACAATCTCAACCTTTTTATGCTCTGATGCTGCCATCCTTGATAGTGCAGACATAGGCTCGCCCTGGCTGCCTGTGGTAATTATAACTAGTCTGTCGGCGGGACACTTGTCGATATTATCGATATCAACTATTACCCCTTCCGGAACGTTGAGATAACCAAGGTTCATGGCTACTTTAACCACATTAACCATGCTCCTTCCGCATATGGCAACTTTTCTGCCAAACTTAACGGATGCATTTATCACCTGCTGCACCCTGTGAACATTAGATGCAAATGTTGCTACCAATATTCTGCTTCTGGCATTCATAAATATTTCTTCAAAGGTATCTCCTACAGTCCTTTCAGACATGGTATAACCGGGGCGTTCAACATTTGTGCTGTCGCACATAAGAAGCAATACCCCGTTTTTACCAAGCTCTGCAAGCCTTGCAAAATCCATAGGCTCACCTTCAATCGGGGTGTAATCGATTTTGAAGTCTGAAGTATGCACAACGACGCCCACGGGGGTATGAACAGCAACTGCTACTGAATCAGCGATGCTGTGGGTTGACCTTATAAACTCTACTCTAAATGCACCCAGCTCAATGGTTTGTCCCTGCATAACATTCTGCAGAACTACATCATTGATCATGCCGTGTTCTTCAAGCTTATACTGGATAAGCCCTAAAGTAAGTTTTGTTCCGAAAACAGGGACATTTATATCTCTAAGAACGTACGGAAGTGCCCCTATATGATCCTCATGCCCATGTGTTATAACAAACCCCTTTACCTTATCCTTATTCTTAACCAGGTATGAAACATCAGGTATAACTAAATCTATTCCAAGCATTTCATCTTCGGGAAATGCCAAACCACAATCAATTACTATAATATCTTCGCCATACTCAAATGCAGTAATGTTCTTTCCTATTTCCCCTAAACCCCCAAGAGGAATAATCTTTAGTTTCTTTTTATTTTTTGCCACAATTTAACCTCCAAATAATTAATAACTTTTAATATTATAGCATATTTAAAATAGTTATATAATATTAACTTTATATGCTTTATTTAGATGATTGTTATATAAAGTCAGACAACTATTGCTATAATATATCCAATTGTTCTTTAATACTTTTTGCATTCCATGGGTATTGTTTACAACTGTCAACTATCTCATTGTAAACATCCATAGTCTGGTCCGCTATATATTCCCAGTTATATACCCTTCTAACCTTTTCAAGTGCTCTTCTTTTCATCTCTTCTGCCCGGTCAGGATTAAAAAGAAGCTCCAGTATACAGTCAGCAAGGGAATTTGCATTTCCAGTATAAGCTTTTAGACCGTCAACACCGTGATGGACTATTTCTCCCAATCCACCGGTATCTGAAACAACAACAGGTACATCCGCAACCATCCCTTCCAAAGCAACTATGCCAAAAGGCTCATACAGGCTTGGAAATACTGCAATATCAGCAACTTTATAAAGCTGCAGCAAATCCTCGTCACTTATATATCCCGTAAAATATACCTTGTGAGACAAATTCTTTGAAGATGTAAGCCATTTCAGATGATCTAGTTGAGGTCCTCTGCCGGCAATGATGAATTTTGTATCATAATAGTGATGCAAAACCTTAGGCACAGCATCCAGCAAAACATGTGCACCCTTTTCATTGACAAGCCTGCCTACAAAAAACACAATTTTTTCCTGGTCCATTGCATATTTTCTTCTGACTTCCTGATTTTTCTTACAGCCGTTAAATTTATTAAGGTCAACCCCATTAGGGATTATCCTTATTTTATCGTCCGGAAGAGAAAATACGCTCCTAACCTCGTTTTTCATATAATTGCTGTTTACAATTACCCTCCATGATTCATATCCAAGCCACCATTCAACACCACTGATATATCTCTGGATATCATTATGTATCCCCCAATTCCTGCCCGATTCAGTAGCATGAATTGTGCAAACAAGCGGAATCGAATATGCGTTTTTAATGGTTTTGGCAGCAAATGCAACAATCCAATCATGAGCATGTATAATATCAAACTTTCCTATATCATTTATAAGAGCTACAGCCCTTCCTGTTAAGGCAAAGTTCAAATGCAAAACCCAATCGACAAAATTATATGTTCCAACGTCATATGAATGAACTCTGTGAACAATTACATTTTTGTCCTTTTCCAATTCTTTTGTTCCAGGTTCACAAAAAGTAACAACATGAACCTCATTATCTCTTTCTCCTAATTTTTGTGCAAGATCATAAACAACCCTTGAAATTCCTCCAACTATCCTTGGAGGGTATTCCCAAGAAAGCATTAATATCTTCATAATCGGCTCCTTTCGAGCTTAGCCGGATAATCTTCAATTTTTATTTATGAGAATAAAAATGTAAATTAAAATTCCTTTATAAGTATTTTGCGTA